>NZ_CP045067.1:2481245-2782491 GCF_016864015.1 Lacinutrix sp. WUR7
CTCTTGTGCATGAACCAGAAAAAGGCTTTTGACAAATAGCAAGATAAATAATAAGGTACAACGCGTTTTCATGGTGTGCTATGTAATTATACGCGATTGATTTTATCGTTTTAAAGCAAAATGATTGAAATATTCTCTTCCATCTTGTAATGTAACAGCAAACCAATAATCATCATTTGGTACTTTTTGCCCATTAAAGGTACCATCCCAACCAAGACTAGTAGGACTTATCTGTTTAATAAGTTTACCATAACGATTGTATATTCTAATTGTAGTATTGGGTTGTATGGTTTCAGAAACACCAGAGATTTGCCAAGTATCATGAAAGCCATCATTATTAGGAGTAAAGTATGGTGGGAAACCAATTAATGCAACAGACTGTTTTTCGATACCACAACTGTTTTTATCTCTAACATAAACAGTATGTGAACCTCCATCAATAGCTAGAAATGTATTGCTGTCTTGATATGGTCCTGTGATATCGTCTAGCGCATATTCATAATCTCCAAGTCCAATAGCTGTAATGTTTATGGAGTTGTTATTGAATATTTCAATAGGAGGAATAGTAGCAATACTTGAGGCATTTACTGTTATGGTTCTATCGGAATAACAACCTTCAGGATTTTCGAGAGAAATAGAAGATAGGTTTGTAATTCGAACCGTATAAATGCCAGATTCTGTGACTTGAATTTCAGGTGTGGTTTCTAGGGTTTCTAACCATAAAAAGGAATAATCACTTAATATCCCAGGAAGATTTCCTACCGTTAAGGTGGCAAAATCAAATCCCGAATTTTTACAAAAAATTACCGTTTCCGTTTCTTCAATTTCGGGTATTAAATTAGCAATTAATTCTAGTTCACTAACGCTATAACAATCACCAAAATTGTTATTTTCTAGTCTTACATAAATTGTATTCAGATTTAATGAGTTTTCGTAATTGGTAATATTGAAAATTGCGTTTATATTATTTTCTGCATCATTTTGGTTTTCAAAAAACGAAATATTGTTATTCGTAGCGCTAGTTGGTATGGCAGATAATAAGTTGTACTCTGCATTTTCTAAAGGCAATACGCAGCTCATTAGTGGGTTTAAATTTAATGTTGGTGGTGTTTGTGAAATATTCAAATTTCTATATATCGTTTGTGTTTCACCAGCTGTATCTATAGAAATAGTTATTGTATAATCGCCAGGGGTTGAATAAATATGTGTAGGGTTCGTTAAAGTTGAGGTATTGTCGGTTCCAGATGCAGGATCCCCAAAATTCCAAGTAATGTTATTTATAATAGAAGAAGATTCTATTTCAAAAGATGTAGTATCACCATAGCATGTATTTGAGAATACATTGGTTGCGTAAAAGTAAGATTGTATAAAAGGAGGTAAGCCGTATTGACTAGCATTTCCATTGAGGTATAAGCCTTCCGAGATGTAGTTTGCGGCTAAACCAATTTCATTAGGATTTGTTATTACTCCAAGATATTGGGAACCATATTTAGCTATATATATTCTCCCGTCTAAAGCTTGCTGTAAAGCACCTAAATCAATGTTTTCTTGAGCAATTATTATATCGGAACTAATAATAGCGCTTTCTGTATAAGGAAGTAAGTTATATTGATGGATTTTAGAACTGTTATTGTTTCTATCTATTTCTGAGATATATAGTAGTTTACTATCTGGCGAAAACTCACAACCATAAGGACCAAAATTATTGGAAGTATAATTTGAAATTGTAATCGGATTTGTTAAAATACCTGTAGAAGCATCAAAGTCAAAAATCTGTGTTTCGTTATTCTCAAAAGATTTAACACAAGCAATTTTTTGTCCATTTGGAGAGGCTTTTAAATAACCAATACTATTATTTACGTCGTTATGCATAGAACCAATAGCACTAATAATAGGTGTAGTGTTAATTCCGGAATTAGAAACTAGATAAGCAATAAATTCATTACTATTCCATTTGTGACTTATTACCCAAATGTCTACACCGTTGGCATGTTCAACAGCAGTTATTTTTTCGGCAGTTGGTGTTGTTAAAAGAATATTTTTATTGGATGTTATATCTCCTAAGCCATTATCTAAAGTTAGATCTACTTCAGAATAACGTAAACCATTAACACCAGCTTTGTCATCTACTGTAAAAAGGTAAAAAATAGCATCGGAATTTGGTTTTGGTACAATTAAGGCAGACTGTGTACTTGAAAAATCACCTAAAAGACCATTTCCATTAGGCATAATAATATGGTTTTTGTTCCAAACGTTTATACCATCAGAATAGAATAAAAGATTTCCATATTTATCTGAAATAGTAGAGCATCCTTCTTCTGTTTCTAATTCGCCACCAAGAATACTAACAGGAGAACCATTATTAAAAGTCATTCCAGCTTGTTCCCCAAAAAACCAGTTTGCTGCTTCGTTTTGCGTATAACCTTTTAAGCTTAACAGTATTAAACTGAATAAAATGATTTGTTTTAAATTCTTAGTCATTATTGCTAGAGTATTATAAATAGTTTAAACTTTACTCGTTTAACTTATAAAGGAATAAGTAGTTTAAACGGTTTCTGTATACAAATATTTTTACGTTAAAGGTAGTATTTTTCTAGTAAAGTGTTTTGGTAATTGAATGGAATTACCAGATTAATAATTTATTTGAAATGGGATGAATTTCCTCTATAAATATTGGGTTCTAAATAAATATATTAGTGTTTGCAAAAATAGATTCAATGAAAATTTTCGCAAAAATTAGTATGTTCTTTATTTGCTTTTATACTAAAAAATAACTGTTGTAAATTTTTTAGTAGTATTATCGTTTTAAGGTAAAGTGATTGAAATATTCTCTACCATCTTGAAGTAATACCGAAAACCAATAGTCATCATTTGGTAAAACACCACCATTAAATGTACCATCCCAACCTTGACCAATTGGACTAATTTGCTTTAATAGTTTACCGTAACGATCAAATATTTTAATTTTTGAATTTGGCTGAAAAAGACTAGAAACACCATAAACTTGCCAGTAATCATTAATACCATCATTATTTGGTGAAAAGAATTTAGGGAAACCGATAACAGAAATTATTTCTTTTTCAACACCACAACCATTTTTTATATCTCTAACGGAAACCGTATAAATTCCTCCAGGAGTTACATTGGTAAATATAGGACTAGATTGATAATACGTATGTAAACCTGCATCATTAAAAAGGGCATATTCATATTCTCCATCTCCCGAAGCATTAACGGTTATTGTATTATTTGTGCTAGCATCTATAATGTCAACAGATTCAATATTTGCAATACTGGATGGCTCTACCGTAATAGTCCTACTTTTTTCGCAATTATCAGCATTGGTAACGGTTATAGTATAGGTTCCTACTTGATTAATCTGAATTTGATTTGTAGTTTCTCCTGTAGACCAAGAATACGTATAATCGTTTGGGTCACCAATGACACCGCTTTCTATAGGAACTGTTTCCGGGTATGCGTTTAAACAATAAAAAGTAGTTTCATCTTCTATAAGTTGCGGACGCTTGTTTACCGTTAGATTCACTTCGCTAATACCATAACATGAATTACCATTTTCTGCTCTTGCATATATGGTATGAGTATACGGATTTGTATTGGGATATGGAGAAGTTAATGCATCCTGTTCCAAAAGCGCATCGTTATAGTTTTCATAATAGTTTACAGGAAAAGTGATACTATTAATTGTTTGTATGTCTGTTGTGAATACATCTAAATCAAAGGAGTTTATTCCATCTTCAGAATCTAATTCATCACAAGCTGGCTGTGCATTATAATCTAGTATTTGTGTTGTACTTACTTCTAATGTAAGCTTTGCAATAGAAGTACATCCTGTTGTGTCATATTTTATTAGGGCAAAAACTTCTTGCGGATTTAGCGTATTGGGATAGTTTGTTGCATCTAATTCGTTTTGCTCACTTTCAGCATCTAGTAATAAGCGGAAGTATGTAATCGAAACATTTGTAGCACCTCCAGTTAAAGCATCTTCAGCTTCTGTAAGATTAAATGTTGTAAATCCGTCTGTAACACCATCTTCATCACACTGAATTAGGCTACTATCAAAACGACTTGGAAGCGGATTTACAATGACATCAAAAAAGGTAGTGTCATAACATTCCGAATTTAATCTGTTTTCAATTCTTACAAAAATTCTTTCTAGAAATGGCGTTTGTGTATAGTAGGTATTTGCTAATGGAGTATTTCCACTATCTGCATTTGCCTGTGAATCATGATACGAAACAGCATAGTCTGCTATGTTTTGAGTACCTAAGACTTCCGAATCAAAATCGGTAAGCACGACTTCTATTTGTCCGTTAGTATCATCACCATCCACATCGTCATCACAAGTAGTAAAGTTATCTACAAAGTTAGCAGTAGGTGTTTTAAATACTTTAATGGTAAAAGAAGTGGTATCATAGCAACCAGAGTACGCTATGTTTTGTATTCTAGCAAAAATAGTTTGCGGATTATCTTGATTATCATAGGAACCTATGATTTCATTGTCAAAATCATCTGCGTCTTCTTGACTTGCAAAATAATGAACACTGAAATTACGGGAATCCTGAGTTCCTAATATGTCCGCGTTTTGAGAAGTGAAATCAAAAGCCCATTGGTCATTATTATTGTCATCACAAACGGAAAGATCTAAAGGTTGGTTAGCAACAGGAGGTGTATAATAACTTACAATTGCTTGTCCTTCTTTAGATTCACAATCATTTCCAGGTATTTCTATTAATACTTCATAATTACCATCTGTAAATACGGTTAATTCATTTGGAACTGTTGGCGTCGCAATGGGAATACCATTATTTGTCCAAGTGTAAGTCGCTCCAGGAATAACTTCAGCAACCAAAGTGTAGTTTTCTCCAATACACAATGGTAATTGTATGTTTTGTGTTGTGGAAGTATTATCTATAATATCAATTTTTTCAGAAAAGAAGGAAGAAATAAAAGGCGGTAAACCTTGTCTTGCTAATCGGCCATTTAAACTTATTGTATTAAGTGTGTAATTACAATTAATACCTAAAGTATTAGGAGCCTCTATGGTGCTTAAATTTGGTAAACCTGTGTTATAGGTGCTACTTTCAGTTTTGTATATTTTATTGTCAGGACCTAATTGTAATGCGCTTCTAAATCCTTGTTTACTTTCAATAGTAACTTGACTACCAGCTATGTTTGCTGCTGTTAAATCAAATTGAAGCAAGGCACTTTTATGATTGTTTGGATTATCATTCTGACTAGAACTTGTACTAGAATAATCATTATATGTACTAATATAAAGAAGTTCACTATTGGAAGAAAATTCCACACCATAAGCGTAAATGGCACCATTAAGACCCGCTGAGTTTATGTTTAATAATTGCGGGTTAGATACAGAACCATCCGTTACATCAAAATCAAAAAGAAATAAACCTCTACGAATGTTTGCCGAAACTAATTTTGTTCCATCTGGTGATAATTTTAAATAACCTCTTCTTTCAGATATAGTTCCTCCCGTAGTACTAATAGTAGGATTGGTGTTTACTCCTGTTGGGCTTACTTCAAAAGCATAAAACGTATTATTATTGGAGTCTGTAGCGCTCGGATTTGTAAGCGCATCATTATCCGCATAGGAAACTACCCAAATATTTCCAGAGACGCAGTCTTTAAGAACAGCACTTAATTTTTCCGAAGCTTTATATAGCAAACGTTGGTTTTTTAAAGTAGTCAAACCCCCTAAGCCTCCAGCTAAAGTCATGTCTACTTCAGAATAATTAAAGCCTCTGTCGGGTTGACTTTGGTAAGTTGTTCCTTGTGTGAAAATATAAAATATATTAGGATCTTCTGGTTTTGGAATTATAATAGCCGATTGTGTACTAGAAGGGTTTCCATATAAGGTATTACCATTTAGCATCACTTGGTGGTTCCTATTATATACCGTAATACCATCTGTATAAAACAGAAGGTTTCCATCATTATCCGAAATACTTGTACAACCTTCGTCTGTTCTTAATAAACCATCTGTTAAAGCGGTTACCGCTCCTGTATTATTATCGAAACTAATACCCGCATTATCCCCAAAATACCAGTTAGATGCTTGGTCTTGAGAATAGGTTAGAGAATATGTTAAAAAAAGGAGGTATAATATTTTTTTCATCTTATATAGCAATAGCTACCAAAGATATTACATTTTTATTTGAATATAAGGTGATGAATGTTAAAATGGCTTTTGTTTGAAAGGCTATAAATCTCTATTTTTTAAAATTCTATAGGATAGAAATAAGAAAATGGCTGTCCAACATAGTACAATAACAATTTCGTTCCCATGTACAGCATAATCATAAGTAAGATCCATTTTGTCTGGAAACTTGGTCATCATGATACGTTGAAAAGGTTGGTCTATTAGTTTGTACATAGATTTTAAAGGGAAGAAATTCTGAATTTTTTCTGCCAATTCAAAATTAGCTTGCCAAGTAATCAATCCTAAAATGATATACTCAAAAATGTATAAAACAAAGAGGAAAGCTAGCGCGAATGCCGAGCGTTTTACAAGCATACCAAAGAATAAGCATAAGGTAAAAAAACCAACAAGCTTCACAAAATAGGCTACTAAGAAATTAGTTTCTCTAAAAATGATACTCGCTTCGGTATAACTAGAATAGTACATACCAATACAAAAAGAAGCTACTGCTATTAAAATAGTTGCTATTAAGGAAAAGAATACAATGGTGTAAAACTTAGAGAGTATAAATTCCTTTTTACTTAAACCATCAATTAAGTTCTGTTTTATGGTTTTATTGCTATACTCATTCCCAATCATACTTACTACAACAATGGCAAAAAAGAATTTGAATTGTGCGGCAAAAAACGTGGTAATATGCCAAATGATAGGAAAGTTAAAAATACCTAATTCGCCCAATTCTAATGTAAAAAAGCCAAAGAAGTTTATTTTTATAGAGGAAAGAATTAATACGGTAAACGGTAAAATAAAGGATATAAATATAAGTACTCTACTAGCTCTATTTAATAGTAGTTTTTGTAATTCAAGATTTAATAGTCGTAACATGGGTTTGGTTTTGGTGCTGAAACAAGTTCAGTATAAATGGATGAATTAGTTTTTGTCTGTAAGCTGAAGAAATTGTTCTTCAAGACTTTCTTTTCGTTGTACTAAATGGGATAATACGATTCCTTTTTCAAACATCAACTTATTGAAATCTGAAGCATCCATTGGTGCATTTAAAAAGGCAGTAATTAAACCGTTTTCCACTTTTATGTTTTTAAAAGTAGTATTACTTTCTAATAGCTTTATTAAATCTTCTTGTTTGTCGGCTTTTAATTCAAAAAAACCATGGCTCGAAATCATTTCGTCTACACGACCAGAATATAATTTTTCTCCTTTACGAAGTACTACAACATGCGAGCATACTTTTTCTACTTCGTCGAGTAGGTGAGAAGCTAAAAGAATGGTAGTTCCTTTTGCTGCAATATCTTGTATTATTTTACGTATTTGATGAATCCCTTGCGGGTCTAATCCGTTTGTCGGCTCATCAAGAATTAATATTTCAGGATCATTTAATAAAGCCGAAGCAATAGCTAGACGTTGTTTCATACCTAAAGAATAGGTGTTAAACTTGTGGTCTTTTCTATCTTCTAAACCAACAACAGCTAGTTTTTCTTCAATTTTACAATAATCAACGCCTTTAATTTTGCAAACCAGTTTTAGGTTTTGAGCAGCTGTCATGTATGGGTAAAAGTTAGGACGCTCAATAATGGCTCCCACTTTTTTTAATGCATCATGTGTAGATACCGTTCCATCAAACCATTTAAAATCTCCTTGCGTTTTGTTTACCACATTTAAGACAATTCCTAATGTTGTAGATTTCCCACTTCCGTTTGGTCCAAGAATACCATAAACGTTTCCTTTTTTTATAGTAAACGAAAGGTCTTTTACTGCTGTGAGATAGCCAAATTTTTTGGTAAGGTTATTAATCGTAAGAATAGATTCCAAAGTATTAAGGTTTGATTAGTTATAGGTAAGACGAAGGAAGCCGAAAAATGTTACAGATTAAAATGAAAAAGCACCCTAATTATTTAAATTAGAGTGCTTAAAATTTTATAATAGAACTTTATTTAGTTCCAGTTTTCTTCAAAGTCTAGATTGTCATAATCGTTAATATCATAACCATCATCAAACTCGTCAAATTCATCTAAATCATCACTTTCAAAGTTTTTAATAGGCGCTTCATCCGGAATTTGACCATGCACAAACATCAAGTTTGGGTAATCTTGTCCTTCGGCTTCCTCTACAATTTCAGCTAGCTCCACATAAAAGGTCCACATGCTTAAAAAGTCGTACACATAAATTAGTTTGGTAGCCATCTCATGTGTTACATCGTTAATTGCAGTTTCGTTCATTAAACGCACAGCATTGGCACCTTCGCTAACATCAAACATCGAGATTTCTTCGCCTTGTTCCCAAGTATCGTTACTTATATAAAAGGAAGCCATTTCTAATCCGTCAAAACCAAAAGACTGGGTGATGATGTTATGTAAGTCTTCTAAAGTATCTGTTTCGCGGATTTCTAAATCACGAAAAATATCTTCTTCGGTGTCATTATCTAGTACTACTCTAAATCTGTAAATCATGGTAAAATATTATTTTGCAAAGATACGATTTCCATACTCTAAAAACCAAGAACTAAATTCCAACTTTTGGTATTTTAATTAAAGCGTTTTTTACTTTATCTACTATAACGATGCAGTGTAAATGTCATAGCGCTTAATAAGAAAAAAGCGCCAATTTGATGTGCAACACCTAATACTAATGGTACTTGATATATAATGGTTAGTACACCTAGTAAAAATTGAAATCCGACCAATATTAATAAGGAATGGATTGCTATTTTTTGATATCTAGTAGTTGTTTTCTTTTTTGCTTGAAACCATATAATGAAAATGAAAATAACGACTATATAGGCAACTGTTCGATGTATAAACTGAATACCACTTGGGTTTTCAATAAGATTTTTATAAAACGGATGAAGGATATAGACGGTTTCGTGCATAAATTTACCTTCGTTCATTAAAGGCCAATGGTTATGTAGTAACCCGGCTTTTAAACCAGCTACAAAAGCGCCGTAAATAATTTGAAAAATTAATAGGATGTAACCAATACCAATAAGATTTCTAAACTTTTTGTCAACAGCTTTTTTCTCTGGAAATATTAAATCAAGAGCAACCCATAATGTTGCGGCAAAAGTTAAAAAGGCAGTGGTTAAATGTGCTGCCAATCTAAAATGACTTACATCTGGTTTATCTACTAATCCGCTTTTTACCATATACCAACCTAAAAAACCTTGAAAGCCTCCAAGAACAAGAAGTACGATGCATTTTTTTATTGTTTTTTTGCTAAGCTGTTTGGTTGCTAAAAAGTATAAAAATGGAATGATAAAAACCATGCCTATTAAACGACCAATGACGCGGTGTAGCCATTCCCAGAAATAAATACTTTTAAAATCTTCTAATGTAAAATGGGAATGTAGTTTTTGAAATTCTGGATATTGCTGGTATAACGCAAAAGCTTCTTGCCATGCAGCTTCGCCAATAGGAGGAATAGTTCCTGTTATTAATTTATAATTAGAGATGGATAAACCAGAATCTGTTAATCTAGTAATACCTCCAACTACTACCATAACGAAGATTAATAAACAGCCAGTAAACAGCCAGTAGATTACTTTTTTATTGTCCTTTTTCATTGTTGAATTAATTCTTTTTCAAAACATAAGCTATTTTCCATAGCAACGTATTGACCGTAATTAGAAATGATTTTATACTTACTCTTTTTATAAAAGGAAACTGCTTCCACTTGTCTAATTCCTGTTTCTAAAATGCAGGTTTTATACTGTAACTCTTTAGCCCAATTTTCTAGTTCCTGTAGTATTTTACCAGCAATGCCATTTCCTCTTGCATCCGGTTTTGTAAACATGCGTTTTATTTCTACGCTACTTGTATGAAATTCTTTAAAAGCACCACAACCAACAGGCTTATTATCTATGTATGCTACAATAACATGTTGTAAAACATCAATATTATTGTATTGGTTATAGAAGTCGTGTTCTTCTCCGTCAGTTATTTTTAAATAGGAATCTAGTTGTTTTACTAAGTAAACAAAGTCGTTATTTTCAGAATTCGTTCTAACTAAATCCATTTTTTTGTTTTTTTACTTACGGAACACTGCCAACTACTCGCTTTTTGTTAGTCCTAAACGTGCTCCTTCTTTTAGCATTAATTGAAAAGCGGCATCAAATTCATTCGGGATTTCTCCTTCTAAAATAGCTTCTTTTATCACTTCTTTAATAAGTCCGATTTCTTTGGAAGGCTTCAAATTAAAAGCTTTCATAATTTCTTCACCAGATATTGGGGGTTGAAAATTACGAACACTATCTCTTTCTTCTACTTCTACAATTTTTTCACGAACAATCTTAAAATTGTTATGATATTTCTTAAATTTATGTGGATTTTTAGTAGTAATATCTGCTTCGCAAAGTGTCATTAAATCATCTACATATTCACCAGCATCAAAAACCAAACGACGTACTGCAGAATCGGTAACATCTTGTGCTAATACAATAGGTCTGGAACTCATAAAAACCATTTTTTGGACAAACTTCATTTTGTCATTCAATGGCATTTTTAGTCTTTTAAATAAGCGATACACCATTTTTGATCCTTCAAATTCATGCGAATGAAAGGTCCAACCTACTTTTTTACTAAATCTTTTTGTAGGCGCTTTACCAATATCATGTAAAAGTGCAGCCCAACGTAACCAAAGATTATCTGTGTTTGGAGCAATATTATCTACCACCTCTAAGGTGTGGTAAAAATTGTCTTTATGTTTTTGACCATCTACTTCGTCAATTCCTTTTAAAGCAGATAATTCAGGAAGTATGTGTTTTAATAATCCGGTTTCTTCTAATAACAAGAATCCGATAGAAGGTTTTTTAGATTCTAAAATTTTATTTAGTTCCACAACAATACGCTCTTTGGTAATTATATGTATCCGTTCGTTATTTCTTTTAATAGCGTCAAGAGAATCTTTTTCAATAATAAAATCCAACTGTGTCGCAAAACGAATAGCTCGCATCATACGCAATGGATCGTCACTATACGTAATATCTGGATTTAATGGCGTTTTAATGATTTTTGCATCCAAATCTTCTATGCCTTGAAAAGGATCTAGAAGGTCCCCAAAATTTTCTTCCGATAAATCTAAAGCCAATGCATTTATAGTAAAATCTCTTCGGTTTTGGTCGTCTTGCAAGCTGCCATTTTCTACAACGGGATTTCTGCTGTCTTCGTTATAGGATTCTTTTCTTGCACCAACAAATTCAATTTCAATGTCTTCATAGCGAAGCATTGCAGTACCATAGGTTTTAAATACTTGTACTTTTGGTTGGTTGGGTAAGTTTTTTGCTACTTGTTTTGCTAATGCAATGCCGCTACCAATAGCAACAACATCTATATCTTTTGCAGTACCTCGTTTTAAAATAAAATCGCGTACAAAGCCACCAATAACATAACTGTCTAGCTGTAGTTCTTTTGCAGATTGCGAAATGATTTTGAATATTTTATTTTGTAATGCGTGTTTGTAATTCATAAAAAAAATTCCAAAAAACTAAATTTCAAATAACAAATTCATTAATTGGAATTGGATACTTGAAGTTTGAATTTTATTTTCGTATAACTTTAACAATACCATTGCTGCCTAATTTAATAATAGACGAAGGTTTTGTTGTTTTTTTTTCGTGGTGCAAATTTACAACATAGTCTACACCTTTTATAATCTCTTGAGGTATTTCTTTAAAGGATTTTGGAGTAGGAGCACCACTAATATTTGCTGAGGTAGACACAATTGCACCATTAAGTTTTCTGCAAATTTGGTAGCAAAATTCATCATCCGGAATTCTAATCGCAATGGTTTTGTCTTTTGCTATTAAATTAGGTGCTAGGTTTTGTGCATCATCATAAATGATGGTAATCGGGTTTTCGGCAACATCAAAAATACTTTGTGCAGCGTCGGGTATTTTTTTTATATACTTAGTTAGCATTCTTTCATCTGCAACTAAGCAAATCATAGCTTTGGTTTCTATACGTTTTTTAAGCTTATAAATTTTTGTAACTGCTTCGGCATTAGTAGCATCACAGCCAATTCCCCAAACTGTATCTGTAGGATATAAGATTATTCCGCCATTTTTTAGAATTTCAATGGTGTTTTTAATTTCTTTGTGCATATATAACTATAAAAGTGTAACTAATTTTATTAAATGAATAGAATAGAATCCATAAAACTAATTGTAATTTTGCGATATGAACTACGAAATTAAAAGTAATTTTTCAGAATTCGAAGCTGTATTAAAAGATTATATTCAAAATTTTGATACTAAAGGCGATGATTATGGTAATCAGAAACGAAATTCGTTAAAACTATTTAAGTTAAATGAATTAACCATTAATGTAAAATCATTTCGAATTCCTAATGTTGTTAATCAGGTAGTTTATAAATATTTCAGAAAAAGTAAAGCCGAACGTTCTTATATTTACGCTAATAAATTATTGGAATTACAAATTGGTACGCCAAAACCTATTGCTTATTTTGAATTACCTTCTCCTTTTTTATTTAAGAAAAGTTATTATGTGAGTGAGCAATTGGATTGTGATTTAACGTATAGAGAGCTTTCTAGAGATTTGAATTATCCAGATCACGAAGTTATTTTACGAGCTTTTACAAGGTTTACTTATAAGTTACATCAAAATAATATTAACTTTTTAGACCATTCACCTGGTAATACTTTAATTAAAAAAGTAGGAGAGGAGTATCAATTTTATTTGGTAGACTTAAATAGAATGGAGTTTAAACCGATGCCTTTAGAAACAAGAATTAAAAATTTTGCTCGATTAACTGTTCAAAAATCTATGGTGAAAACCATGAGCGATGAATATGCTAAAATTTCTAATGAAGATTTTGATACTATTTATAAACTTATGTGGAAGGAAACCGAAGATTTTCAAAATAGCCACAATAGGAGAAGAGACTTAAAAAAGAAATTGAAATTCTGGAAAAAATAATATTAAAAAATTAATTCCTTTCCCTACGAAGTAACCAGATTTTTACATAACGCATAAAAACCACATACGCTTGTATAGTACCAATGGTAAGGCCTACAATGCCATCTTTAAAACCTTTTTGCATAATATAGTGTTTAAAAAAGCCATAAAAAGGTTTTATAACAAAGTGATAAGGTGTTAGTTTTCCTGTTTTTTTATCATAATCTCTAGCTTGCCACCAAGCGTAACGATTCATTTTTTCTAAATACTTATCAAAAGTAATATACGTGTTGTGGTAAAACTTGCTTTCTAACTTACCAATAGTACCATTTACTATAATTTCGGCATGTACATGTTTATCTTCATACGTACATAAATCACGTTTAAAAAGTCGAATTACTTTGTCGTTTCTCCAACCACTATAATTTACGCGTTCTCCCATGAAATGATTCATTCTGCCAATCCAATATGCAACATGTTCTATTTCTGGTTGTTTTAATATAGCTTGTATTTCTTCTTTTAATTCTGGTGTGACACGCTCATCTGCATCTACTAATAAAACCCATTCGTATTTAGCTTGTGGAATAGCCCAATTTTTTTGTGAAGCAGAATATTGGTACTCTCTACGTATTACTTTGGTTTCTAATTCTTGTGCTTTTTCAAAAGTACCATCTGTACTAAAACTATCTACAACTAGTACTTCATCGGCAAAACTTACAGATGCAATAACAGCTTCTATATTGTGTATTTCATTTCCTGTAGGAATAATTGCTGTTAGTTTATTCATTGTTTTTTTTGAGAGTATATGCTTTATTATAGCTTTTAAAAGTAAAGTAGTTTAAGCGTTTTCTTATTTTATACTTTCGCACCAAATTTAAGGGTTTTTGTTTTAAATAGCTTTTATCTTTATGTAAAAATGAAATGGAAGCACTTATTACTCGCTCACTAGATTTTCCATCAAAATAAGGATGTAAATCTTGTATGAAATTCTCAATATTTTTAATCAAGTTTTCTGGATACACTAAAGCTTCTTGAAACGTTTTTTCTAAATCTATAGCTTGTTGCACATGTAATAAGTAATCGTGATTAAAGGTATGTTTAAAGGTAACTACTGGTTTTTTTTGAAGTAAAAATTCTTGAATTGCAGAAGTTGTATCAGCAAACATAATATCTGCTTGTTTATATAAAGGCGTAAGATCTGTTGTGTTGAAAAAAGTAAAATGCTCATTATTTATAGATTTCCATTTGCTAACTATAGCTTCTGGAAGTTTAGGATGCAAAACCATAATAAAATTAAAAGTGCCAGCGCTAGATAGCCTTTTAATTTCTTGGTACACGGAATCGTTATATGCTAGACTTAAACTTTCGGTGAAAGTTGAAGCAATCATAATAGTATTATTACTTTCTCTTTTTTCTATTGGAAATAAAGGATCTACTTTGCTCCAGCCTGTTTCAACAACTTCAAAATAGGGATGCTTTTTTTGTTGCGCTTTAAAACCTTTTGTGGTAGACGGACCTTGTGTACAATACAAATCGAAAAAACCACGAAGTCTAAAATGACTAAACGTGTTTTTCTTAGAAGGTCTTTTTTGTGCATTAAAACCATGAAACACTTGCACTTTTAATCCTGTAATAAAATCGGCAACACTATCTGTAGCTGTTAATACAATGTCTGGTTTATAATCTAGAACTTCTTGTATTGTTTGTAAAGCATTGTTTTTTTGTTGTATTGCTTTTTTACCATCTTCAATGTCTGCAAACCATTTTACAGTATAACCACGTTTTGTGATTTCAGTTTCTAGAGGCATGCCAATTGGTAGTGCATAGCTGTAAGATATATAAATTAAAAAGTGGTATTGCATTTTCTTTTTTAAGAATAAAAACTAATTTAAATATTTTTAAGATAACTATAAGTTTTTAACTCATTCGTTTTTCCATCCATTGCAATATGTACTTTAAAATATTTGGAGGACATAAGTCTAGACTTTGTAAACCTAGGAATAGTTTGTTTTTTCCTTTATTATTTAATTTGTATTTGTACCATAGCAAATTTTTCTTGTACGATCTAAAATATATTAATTGTAAATCTTTTTTAAAGAAACAAGATTTGTTTTTAATTTCTATATGATTTGCTAAACCTTGTGGTGTAAATTGAGTTTTAACTCTAAACTTATGTTTAATATTGTTAATAAGAACCTCTTTGTTTGCTTCAAAATAATTTTCGAAAGTAGATTTTCTTAATGGATGTGGTGTGTGTTTAAAATTGTAATATTTTTTAAAGCCTAAAAGTTTTGCAGCATTTTGCTGTATGGTTTTATGACCAAACTTTGCTTTTTTAAATTTTTTATAAAATATATCTTTATCAAATTTCAACCATTTCCCTCTTAAAATTGGCAAGCCATCTTTAAAAAAATCTGTTGGTTTTGTTTTATTAATTAAAAAGAAATCATCGTTAAAGTAAATAAAATGTTCTGCTAAATTTGGTATTTTATATAAAAGACTTTCAATGGGTCTACAATTAAATGTTGGTAAATATTCTCCATGTTCAGCGAAAATAACACTATGGTCTACAATAGAAACTTTAGTATATTTATCTTCTGTATTTCTATTTTTTAAAAAACTTGGAGTTTGGTTATCTGTAACTATATATATGTTTCTAACATACGAAGCATATTTTATAATGGAGTCTATTGTGAACTTGATTTCATTTACCTGATCATATCTCGTTCTAAATTTTTTAGTCTTTAATTTTTCAGAATCTTTTATATAAGGACGTATTTTTTCTTTATGTTTTTCGTCATTTCCATCCACCCAAAGTATTACAACATCAATAGGTCCTGTGTTTTTATTTTCTTCAATCATAGTTAATTGCATCAAACAAATTAATTTATTTTAGTAATAACTTTTTGCCCTTTTTCTAGCGTTGGAAGCTTAAAGTAATCGCCAATAATAGTATTGTATTCATCAGGAAAGAAATCTTTTCTACCATCTGAAGGGTAAAATGTCATTTCTCCAAAAATAGCATTTCCATTAATTGAATAAAAATCTACACGAACAAATGGAAAATTAGCAGCTAAAGTTTCAGATAATTTAATCATTTCATCATAGTTGCTAGGTTTTTTTATTTCTGTAGAAATGTTTTTGTTTTTAGATTTTTTTCTAAAAGGTAATAAGTTAAAATTTAAATCATAACAGCCTTGTTGGTGATTTTCTTCTCTATCTAAATGAACATCTGCAAATTTAGCGACACCATTAAAACAATAAAATTTATAATCTGTAAGTGAGCTTTTACCTTCTTCTTTTAAAATTTTCTCAATTATTAATCTAGGCTGTACATCTTTATAAGCCCATTCTTGACCCATTCTATAATATTGATTTTTGCAAAGCCATTTATTAAACAATTTGGTTGTTTTAATTAGATTTAAGTCATTTTTATTTGTTACAATTAAGTTGTAACTACTTGCATGAGTAGCTTTTATTACAAATTTATTTGGTAGATTTTTATAATTTATATCTTCAGCTTTTTCAAAAACGCCATATACTTCATTAAGATATTTGTTTCCGATTTTTTCTTCAACATACTTTCTTACTGCATATTTATCTACTAATTGATTTAATATTTTTGGATGATAAAATACTTTATACCATTGAATTTTTTCGTTAAATTCTATTGGTTTGTTTAAGTTTAATTTTTTGCCAGTATGATATTCATAATAAAACTTCGCAAAAATTGGTGGAGGTAAAAACCTCATTTTTCGCAACTGTCTTAAAAATATTCTACGTATATTTTTTAGCATTATTTAATTGTTTAGGTAAATATAAAACAAAAATCTAGGGCTTTTAAGAGTTGTACTTTATTTAGTCTATAAATTATAGATTTTTATAATGACATTGTTAGATTATTGTAGTCTAAAACCAAATCCATCAATTACATATTGTTTGCAAGGAGCACATTCTCCACAAGGTTTTTTATTAGAACTATGACAAAACCAAGTGTTATTCATTATATCTATAAAATCATACTCTTCAGCATATTGTTTCATTTCTAATTTAGAGATGTCAGCCAAAGGAAATCGATAGTTTTTAAAAATTTGTTTTCTTAAAAAATCCATGTTTTTTGGACTTGCAACCCAATTTCTACCATTTGTTTCGTCAATAATTTCTTCTAGCTCATTAAAATAGATCAAGCTGTCTCTGTCTTCTCTATGAAAACCTTGTTCTAAGCCTTTATATTCTTTAGCTAAACAGGCAAGCCAATAATATTGCTTTCCTATTCTACGTTTATGCTTTATAAGTTTATAGACTAATTTTAAGTATAAATTAGACGGAATATCTTTTCTTGGAATTAGTTTAACGGGAAGAATTTCACCTTTAGAATTGCTGAATCTTTCATGGATTTGTTTAGTTAACAAATGTATAGTCTCTATTTCTTTAAATCTTGAAGGTCTTCCAGAATCGATTACATATAAAGGTTGTATTGTTAATCCTCGATTAAATAATTGAATAACTCTAAAGGTTGAATCCCATCCACCAGTCCATAATACATTTTTTGTTTTATTCATATTAAACTGCTACATTATATTCACGTAAAGCATCATTTAAAGATGTTTTCTTGTTTGTGCTTTCTTTACGTTTACCAATAATTAAAGCACAAGGTACTTGAAATTCACCAGCTTTAAATTTTTTGGTGTAACTGCCAGGGATTACAACAGAACGTGCAGGTACAACACCTTTAGTTTCTACTGGTGTATCTCCTGTAACGTCAATAATTTTTGTACTCATAGTTAAGACTACATTAGCACCTAAAACAGCTTCTTTTTCTACACGAACGCCTTCAACAACTATACAACGAGAGCCAATAAATGCACCATCTTCAATAATAACAGGAGCTGCTTGTAAAGGTTCTAAAACACCACCAATACCAACACCACCAGAGAGGTGTACATTTTTACCAATTTGTGCACAACTACCAACAGTTGCCCAGGTATCTACCATGGTTCCTTCATCTACAAAAGCACCAATATTTACATAACTTGGCATTAAAATAGTACCAGGAGCAATATATGCACCATGTCTTGCTACTGCATGCGGTACTACACGAATCCCTTTTTCTGCATAACCCGTTTTTAACGGAATTTTATCATGATACTCAAAAATACCAACTTCAAAAGTTTCCATTTTCTGAATAGGGAAATATAAAACTACGGCCTTTTTTACCCATTCATTTACTTGCCAACCTTCTGTAGTAGGTTCTGCAACACGAAGTTTTCCTAAGTCTAGTAAGTTTACAACTTCTCTAATTGCTGATGTAGTTTGTGGTTCTTTTAATAGTTCTCTATCGTTCCAAGCTGCTTCAATAAGCTGTTGTAATGCCTTCATTTAAAATTATATTATCATTTCCGTTAAAGCGGAAACCTCTTTTGTTTAAAAATATACTTGTGCAAAGATAAATCTATAATTGATAAAAGTAAATGGTTACATTAAAAATATGGTATCGCTATTGAAGCTTAAAAATTAAGTTTAAATTTGCAGTACTATGAAAAGAATAATAGCCTTAGATTTTGGTACGAAAAGAACGGGAATAGCTGTAACCGATGAATTACAGATTATAGCTTCTGGTTTAACTACAGTGCATACTAAAGAACTAATTTCTTTTCTAAAAGAATATTTTGCTTCCGAAAAAGTAGAATTGGTTGTTATTGGGGAACCAAAACAAATGAATAATGAGGTTTCAGAAAGTGAAGTAGCTATTCAGGGTTTTATTAAAAAATTCACTAATGCTTTTCCAGATATGCCAATGCAACGTGTAGACGAGCGTTTTACTTCTAAAATGGCATTTCAAACGATGATAGATTCTGGTCTATCTAAAAAGAAGCGAAAAAATAAAGCTTTGGTAGATGAGATTAGTGCTACCATTATTTTACAGAGTTATTTGTATTCTATGTAAGGTTTTACATTGTATTTTACAAAATAACAAGTAGTTCATCGGTGAAATTTGCAATAAAAAACCGAACAACGAAAATTTTATTGCAGTCGTCTAAAAATTAACTGGTTATATATTTTCAAGTATATATTTGCTACAACCCAAATTATTATACACATGAAAAATTACTACTTAACAATGCTAGTATTAGCATTATTCTCGGCAACTCAAATTCAAGCTCAATTTTGTGCTCCAACGGGATTCGCAACAGCATCAAATCTTTATTTTATTTATGATACAGGAACATCAGACTGTATGGATAGACCAACCACAGTAAGTGTTGGTGCATCCACGTTTACGCAAACTTCTTGTGGAGATGAATTGTCTGTTTATGAATTAACTTCAGGTGCTGCTTTAGCAGATACTAGTAATATTGCTGTAGATTTCGGATTTTCTATTTGTGAATATTCAGGAGGTACTTTATCTGCAGAAGAATTCGAAATGATTTTTAAAACAATGATGAAAGTATATCCTAATCCTGTTACTAGTGGAGATAACTTAAATATTAAATTAGGTATTAACACTTCTGTTAAAGTAGAGATATATAACGTTACTGGAAAGAAAATGTTAAGCACCGATACATCCGATTTAAGTAGTGTAAGCATCAATGTTTCTAATTTAGAAAATGGGATTTACATTGCTCAAATTATTACAGATATCACTACAATTACTAGAAAGGTAATTATAATGAATTAAGAATAAACGACTATTATATAAAGGACTCCTTAAAATTTAAGGAGTTTTTTTATGCTTTTTAGCGAAGTAGTTCCGTAAGTATTGTATTTTTGTATGAAATTATTTAAAAAACCTCATGATATTACCTATTGTAGCTTATGGAGATCCTGTTTTAAAAAAAGTAGGAAAAGACATTTCTAAAGATTACCCGAAACTAGACGACTTAATTGCTAATATGTACGAAACTATGTATGGCGCTTTTGGTCTTGGTTTAGCAGCTCCGCAAATTGGATTGCCAATACGTTTGTTTATCGTAGACGCAGAACCTTTTGCAGAAGATGATTCTTTTACCAAAGAAGAACAAGAAGCTTTTAAAGGATTTAAAAAAACCTTTATTAATCCAAAGATTTTAGAAGAAAAAGGTGACGAATGGCCTTTTAATGAAGGTTGTTTAAGTATTCCAGATGTAAGAGAAGATGTTTTTAGAAAACCAGAAATTACTATTGAGTATTTTGATGAAGACTTTAACAAATATACCGAAACGTATGATGGTTTAATAGCTCGAGTGATACAACATGAGTATGACCATATTGAAGGTGTTTTGTTTACAGATAAACTATCTTCATTAAAAAAGCGTTTAATTAAAGGTAAACTGGCAAACATATCTAAAGGGAAAATAGGTATAGATTATAAAATGAAATTTCCTAATCAAAAAAAGAAACGATAAAATTTGTTTTGCATTGGCAAACACTTGATATTTGCCATCGTTAAAAAAATAAGTATATGAGTTTAGATAAAGTATTATCCATTTCTGGAAGACCAGGATTATATAAATTAATAGCACAAACACGTGGTGGTTTTATTGCAGAATCTTTATTAGACAAAAAAAAGATTTCTGTTAATATGCAACATAATGTCAGCATTTTGAGTGAAATTGCTGTGTACACATTACAAGAAGAATTACCTTTAAGAGAAGTTTTAAGTAAAATTAAAACAAAAGAAAATGGTAAAGCAACTTCTATAAGTCATAAAGAAAGTAAAGACAAATTAGAGGAATACTTTTTTGAAGTGTTACCAGATTATGATGAAGATAGAGTATATGCTAGTGATATTAAAAAAATTATTCAATGGTATAATTTATTAGAAAAACATAATATGTTAGACTTTGATAAAAAGGAAGCATCTTCAGACGAAGAAGAATAAGCTTTTCAACTATAATATTTTAAAAATCCAACTCATGTAGTTGGATTTTTTGTTTGTAAATTTACCAAAATACCAAATTATGAATGCTAGAGAAAATCAACTAAAAGCCTTTGATAGATTGTTAACTATCATGGATGAATTACGGGAGCAATGTCCTTGGGATAAAAAGCAAACCATGGAAACCTTACGTCATTTAACCATAGAAGAGACCTATGAACTTGGTGATGCTATTTTAGATAAGGATTTAGAAGAAGTAAAAAAAGAACTTGGTGATGTATTGCTGCATATTGTGTTTTATGCAAAAATTGGAAGCGAAACAAAAGACTTTGATATAGCAGATGTATGCAATAGTATTTGTGATAAATTGATACATAGACATCCGCATATTTACAGCGATGTGGTAGTAGAAAATGAAGAAGATGTTAAACGAAATTGGGAAAACTTAAAACTTAAAGAAGGAAAAAATAGTGTTTTGGAAGGTGTCCCAAAAAGTTTACCCGCTTTAGTAAAAGCAAATAGAATACAAGATAAGGTTGCTGGTGTTGGTTTTGATTGGGAAGAACGACAACAGGTTTGGGAAAAAGTAGAAGAGGAGCTTAAAGAGTTTCAAGATGAAGTAAAAGCAGAAAACCAAGAAGCCATGGAAAGCGAATTTGGGGATGTTTTGTTTTCTATGATTAACTATGCTAGATTTTTAAATATAAATCCAGAGAATGCATTAGAACGCACGAATAAGAAGTTTATAAAACGTTTTCAATATTTAGAAGAAAAAGCGAAGTCTTTAAATAAAAACTTAAAAGATATGACGCTAGAAGAGATGGATGTTTTCTGGGAAGAAGCGAAAAAAATGTAATTTTTTTTAACTCTCGTAATCCAAAATTAAGTTTCCTCCGTATATATTATTAAATGGCACTACTTTCATGAGTAGATTAATAGCAGAATCAAATTCTTTTAAAGTGTCATCTTATATCAAAGTTGTTTTTTATCTTAAAAAATAACAGTTTAGTTAGTTTAGTTAGTTTAGTTAGGAACTAATCCTATTTGAATAATTTATTTATTCAAATAGGATTTAGTCTTTTATAGAAGGAGATTTGTACTAATACAGCTCTTTAATCTTACTCAGTTTTGTTTTCCAAAGTGCTAAAGTACTTTTATGTTTTTCAATGTTTTTGTATACTTCTTTCACAAGAGGATTATCGTCTTTTACGTGTTTGAAGAAAAGTAAATTATTTTCTAACTGATTTATTTCACCTTTTACTTCATCAATTTTCTTTCTAATAAAAGAACGTTCATTATCTAAGAATCTACTGTCATTAGCATTGCTTAAGTTTTCTAATTTGTTTTCAAACTTAATCATTTCAGCTTCCTCTTTATCCATTTTTAGACCGTCAAATAAAGCATCTAAAGCTTTACTATATTTCCCCTCTATATAACGTTTATTTTGGGGTACAGCACCTAAAGCCTTCCATTGTGCAATATGATCTTTAATAAGTTGTAAGTCTTGTTTATTGTCACCACTCATCTCTAGTGTTTTCATGGTGTCTAATAACTCTTTCTTTTTGTTGTATATTTCTAAGCTTTCTTTGTTTTCGGCATCTTTTGTAGCATGAAACTTGTTAAAATAGTGATTGCAGGCACCTTTAAATTGTTTCCAAATTTTGTCACTATCTCTTCTTGGAACATGACCAATATTTTTCCACTCATTTTGAATCTTCTTCATTAATGGTGTAGTGGTTTCAAAATCTTCACTATTCTTATTTTCTTCAGCAATTTTAATTAAAGCTAATTTTTTATCTAGGTTATTGTGTTGTTCTTTTTTTAAGTCTTTATAAAAAGTATTTTTATTTCTGTTAAAATCTCTAACAACATCTTTAAATTTAGACCAAGTAGCTTCGTTAACTTTTACAGGAACTTTACCCGCACTAAAAAACTCTTTTCGTAAAGTTTCAATTTCTTTTATTTTGTTTTGCCAAGCACTATGAGATTTTACAGGTTGTTTAGAAATGGCTTCAATTTTAGAAATTATAGCGTGTTTTGTTTCTAGATTTAGTTCGTAAATCTTATCTAAGTCTTTAAAATAATCTTGACGTTTGTCATGAATAATTTTGGTGGCAGCTTTAAAACGATTCCAAATTTCGTCTCTATTTTCTTTTGCAACAGGACCAAGGTCTTCTTTCCACAGTTTATGTAAAACTTGAAGTTCTCTAAAAGCACGATTTAAATTATCGTCTTGTGCTAATTCTTCAGCTCTTTCAATTATTTTTAGTTTTTGATCTAGATTGTGTTTAAAATCTAAATCACGAAGGTCTCTGTTTAAATGAAGAAAGTCATAAAAGATTTCTACGTGATGATGGTAGGTGTTCCAAGCATTATTGTATTTATCTCTTGGTATTGCACCAGCATTTCGCCATTGTTCTTGCAACTCCTTAAAATACTTGTAGGTTGTATTTATGTTTTCTTCTACATTAATTAAACCTTTTATTTCTTCAATAATACGTAAACGTTCTGCAAGATTATCTTTATGGTTTTTTTCAATGCTTTGGTAGTGTGTTTTTAATTTATCACGATACACAAAATACGTTTCTTTAAACTGTTTGTGTATTGGGCTAGAGTAATGGAAATCGATTTCATTACCTCCTTCGTTTAAAAACTCCTCTTTTTTATCTTCTAAAAGCACATTGAATTTTGTTTTAAATTCTGCTCTTATTTCTTCAACGTGGGTTTTAATGGCTTGCGCTTTTTCGTCTTTTACCAACCTTTCAAGTTCTGCAACTAATTCTTCTAGTTCCATAGCGTGATAGTCTTTCACTTCTATTTCGTGCCTTCCTTTTGTGTCTTCATCTTCAGCATCTTCCGCATTTACTGCTTCAATTTCATTTAATACTTCATCTTGACTTTCTGGTATCTCCTGATTTTCTGTTGGTTCAGTTACTTTTTTTTCTTCTGTTTTAGCAGAATTTTCTGTAGACTGATTTTCTAATTTTCCGTCTGCTTGCAGCAGGTTATCTTTCTCTGACATTATAAAAATAATTGGTTCGTAAAAGTACTATAGGGTTAAAGATACTAAACAAGGCTTATACTTTCAAAAAAGTAGCTAGTATTAACTAAATCAATTTTTAGGTTTGCTAGTATTTATTGTTTATTCCAGATTTTCCAAGATTTTTCTGCTTGTAATTGTAGCATCTGGTAACCATTAATTATGGTTGCATTTTTTTGCTTGCCATACTTTAAAAAAGTAGTTTCTTCTGGATTGTAAATAAGATCAAAAAGTAAGTGTTTTTCTGTAATTGCTTCATATGGAATATCCGGACAAGCCATAATGTCTGGATAGGTGCCTAAAGGTGTACAGTTTACTATTATGGTGTTGTTTTTTACAATTTGTTCTGTTAGTTGTTGGTACGTAATTTGATTTTCTTTTGTAGCGCTTCTAGAAACATAGGTATATGTAATATTAAGCTTCTTTAATGCGTAAGCAATGGCTTTGCTTGCGCCTCCGGTTCCTAGAATTAGTGCAGCCGTATGCTGTGGTTTTAGGTGTGGTAGTATGGAGTTTTTGAATCCGTAGTAATCGGTATTGTATCCTTTTAGTTTTCCTTTTTTTGTAAACTTTATAGTGTTTATTGCACCTATTTTTTTCGCGTTTTTATCTAGTTTGTCTACATACGGAATGATAAGTTCTTTATACGGAATAGTAATGTTGAAACCTTTAATATTGGTGTCTTCTAAAAGGCTAGGGAAGTCTGTGATGTTTTCTAAATCGAAATTTTTATAGGTTGCATCTGAAATTTCTTCCGCTTTAAATTTTGAAGCAAAATAGGTTTGCGAGAATGAGTAATCTATGTTTTTTCCTATTAATCCGAATTTACGCATTTGTTTTTTTTGTTTTTCGTCCGTAGAACTCTAAAGCTAAAACTACTGCAATACCAATAATAGTATATAGTATAGCAAGGTAGGTTTCTGAGTTAAGTTCTGGTATAAAACGTTTGTAGTTTTCTATAATTTTTCTTCCAGCGGAATCTATTAAAAAGCCACCATCTTCATTTAGTTTATAAACCGTTTTTTTAAATGGCCAAACGACACCTAAAGATCCAACTATAAAACCAATAATGGAAGCAGTTGTAATGCTTTTGTAATTTTTTAAAATATAACTTAATACATGAGAAAAGGTTACCAAACCAGCAAAAGAGCCTAGTGTAAATACGACGAGTACCTTTAGCATTCTTAAACGTTCTGTGTTTTTTAAAAAGGAAAAATCACCTTTAATCATGTCTGCAAAACTATCATACAAAGCATTTACCGAATCTACTAATAGCAGTACATAATTACCTAAAAGAATTAAAATAAAAGAACCAGAAAAACCTGGAAGTGTCATCCCAGAAACACTAATAATACCACAAAAGAATACAAACCAAAGGTTATCATTTTCTTTGGCAGGATCTAAAAAACTAATACTTACGCCAATAGTAATACCTATAAAAAGCGCTAGATAGGTTTTAAAATTCCAGTCTTCAAAATCTTTACTAATGTAGTATATGGAACCTATAATCATTCCGAAGAAAACACTCCAAACATAAAGCTCAAAGTGCATTATTAAGTAATCTAATATTTTGGAAACACTAAAATAGCTAATAATCATTCCGAAGAACAATAAGCTTAAAAAACGACCATTAATATAAGTGAAGAAACTTTTAAATCTTCCGTTAATTAAAAGTTTGAAAGCTTTACCATTTATTTTTTGAAGTGAATAGATAAACTCTTCATAAAAACCGGCAACAAAGGCAACTACACCACCAGAAACACCAGGAACTTTGTTAGCAGCTCCCATTCCTAATCCTTTTAAGACTAGAAATATTTTGTCTGTAAATGTTCTGGTTTGTTCCATTTATTTTACTTTGTTTCCTATTTTTTCTAGTATAAAAATGGTTAAAAACCCAACCACCATTAAGGACATTGCTACAAGTACTTGTGCGTCTATTTGATTTACATCGGAATAATTAGAGGGTAAAATACTCTTCTCTACAATCGTTTTATAGCTTTCAAAATCTTGAGTTACTTTTTGATAAACAGAGAGTGTTCCTAAATCACTAACAGTAGAAAATGGAACCACTTCTTTTGTGGTATCGTGCATCACAGAAATAGTCTTTTTCCAAGGCCAAATTTTGTTTAGGGATCCAAAAATGAAACCTGTTAGCACAGCTAATGTTATATTGTGATAGTGTTTAAATAACCATTTTAAAACTCGTGAAAAACTGAGTAGACCTACAATTGCACCTAAAGCAAAAATGGCTATTTTTTTAAAATCTAAACTGTCTATTGCAACACTTAATGTTTTATAGGCACCAAGAATTACTAAAATAAAAGAGCCTGAAATTCCGGGTAAAATCATTGCGCAAATTGCAATTGCTCCAGCGAAAAATAAGAAAAACGGATTATCATTACTAGCCATTGAAGGCAATGAAGTTATGTAGTATGCAAGAATGGCACCTACAATTACCGCTAAAATAGTTGCTAAGTTCCACTTTGTGATTTGCTTACCAATAAAAAGAATACTTGCTATAATTAGTCCGAAAAAGAAGGACCAAATTAAAATGGGATGTTGCTCGATAAGGTATTTGGCAAGCTTCATAAAAGAAGCAAAACTGATTACCATTCCTGTTAAAAGAGCTAATAAGAAATTACCGTTTACTTTTTCCCAAAAAGCTTTAATTCCTTCGGTTTTTAAAACTTTTAGCGTATTTAAATTTACATTGCTAATAGTATTTATAAGTTCTTCGTAAATACCGGAAATAAATGCGATGGTTCCACCTGAAACACCTGGAACAGCATCTGCTGCTCCCATTGCCATTCCTTTAAAAGATATGATTAAGTAATCTATAAAACGTCTTTGCATACTTTGATTTTTTGCTAAAACCAAAGGTAATATTTTAAGCAGACAATTTTTGTATTATTTTACTTTTAGTAGCTTTTTCACCATTGGTTTATCAAAAACTTGAGGAAATAGTTCTTCAATAATAAAAGCATATTCTTGATTATTACGAACTGCATTTTTTAAATGAAATGTACCTTTTTCCGTTTCATGTTGTAGAAAGTATAAACCACCAAGTCGGTATTCTAATTCTGCATTTTCTGGGTGAAATTCTGCAGCTTGCAAAAAGTTATAAATAGCAGCTTCTTGCTCACCAAGTTTTAAAAGGATATCTCCACGAGCAATCCAAGTATCGACTTCGTAATTACCTAATTTTAAAGCTTTTTTATAACCGCGTTCTGCTTCTTCTAAAAAGTTTAAACGATGGTTAATTTTTGCATAAAGCTTCCAATAAACAACATTTTCTGTGTCAATATTTATCGCTTTATTGATATAATATAAGGCTTTATTGTAGTTTTTCTTTTTGTTATAAAACTTAGTAATAGCAATCCAACCTTTGTCTAATAAAGGATCTTCATGTACTGTTTTATAAAAATATTGTACTGCTAAATCGTCCTTTCCTAGTTTTTCATAGCATTGTGCAATACGTAAAAGAGCAAAGGAAGTAGGATCGTCTAATTGTAAAGATAAGGTGTAGCTTTCTATGGCTTCTTCAAACCTTTTTAATTTTTCTAGAACTTTTCCTTTTTCCAAATATGCACCAACAAAAGTATCATCAGATATAATTGCAAAGTCATAAGCAGCAAGTGCTTTTGTGTAATCTTTAATCGTATAATATTGCTTTCCTAGTTGATGCCATGCAACCTCGCAATAAGGATTCGTGTTTAAATATTCAATTAAATATTCTATAGCTTCTTCATTCTGATCTAGAAAATCGAAACAATAAATCATATTATATAGTGCAGAGTAATCTTCAAGATCTTGATCTAAACACTTCATGAAGTTTTGTTTCGCCTCTTCAAATTTATCTAAAAACAGATATTCCATACCTATTAAAGAGTATAAATCTGTGGTGTCATCTGCAAATTCTAATGCACTTATTAATACATCCACTGCTTTTGCGTGGTTGTCTTGTTTAGAAAAGATGTTTGCTTTCTGAATATAAATTTCTTCGTTTTGTGGTTCTAGATTGTGAAGCTCATTTAAGAGCTTATCTGCTTTGGTAAGTTCATTTTCAAATATATATACTTCTACTTTAAACAATCTTAAATTTACAGAAGTAGGATGCTGCTCTAAACCTAATTTGATGGCTTTTTTTGCTAATGCAACCTTACCTTGATTAAGATAATGATGTATAATATTCTCGAACTCCTCTGAATCGAAAAACAACACGTTGTTTGTTTTTAACATCGATTCAAATTTTGTAAGCGGTAAATTGTTGTTGTCGTTTTGACTAAACTCCATAGGCAATTGTATAGTTCTACTATAATAAATGTACTATTCTAAACAGTTAATACGTGGTAATCCTTTAAATGTTTTTAACAAAGTAATGAACAGCAATGATTTTGTTGTTTAGAGTTGAATAATAGTAGGTTATAAGGTGTTATTTCGGTTTTATACTATCTAAAATAGCAATAATAATGCCACATCCTTCTATTATTTCTTGGTTAGAAATGGTTAATGGAGGTGTAATTCGGATTGCCTTTTGCTCAAAAAGCAACCAAAATAATATTAAACCAGCGTCTTGAGAACGTAAAATAACTTGATTTGTTATTTCTGCGGAAGGAGTTAGTACAGCAAGCATTAAGCCTTTTCCTCTAATTTCTGTAATTAACGGATGTACTAAATGCTTTCTAAAAAGGGCTTCTTTTTCTAAGGTTTGGTCAATTAAATTACTTTCTGTCACTTCTTTTAAAGTTGCTAAAGCAGCAGCAGCAATAACAGGATGCCCACCAAAAGTAGTAATGTGGCCAAGTTTCGGATTGTCTTGTAGTAAATCCATAAGCGCTGATGAAGTGGTAAATGCACCTATTGGCATGCCACCACCAAGACCTTTTCCGGTAACTAAAATATCTGGAGTACAGTTGTAGTTTTGAAAACCGAAAAGCTTTCCTGTACGCCCAATTCCTGGTTGTATTTCGTCTAAAATTAAAAGTGCACCAACTTCTTTACAACGTGTTTCAACCTTTTGTAAGTAATTGTTTGTTGGTTCTATAAAACCTGCACCACCTTGAATGGTTTCTAAAATAACACAGGCCGTTTTTGTGGTAATTTGTTGTAAATCTTTTTCGTTATTAAAACCAATAAAAGAAACATCTGGAAGTAACGGTCTGAATGCTTGTTTGCGTTCTTCAAAACCCATAACACTCATAGAACCCATGGTGTTACCGTGGTATGCTTTTTTTGCAGCAATAATTTGACTTCTTCCTGTAGCTCGTTTTGCCAATTTTAAAGCACCTTCAATGGCTTCCGTTCCAGAATTTGTTAAATATGTTTTTTCTAAAGATTTTGGTAAATGCTTTGCTATTAACTTGGTAAGCTCTACTGCAGGTTTCTGAATGTATTCCCCATAAACCATGACATGCAAATAACTATCTATTTGTTCTTTTAGTGCAGCAACTACTTTTGGATGTCTATGTCCAAGTGTACAAGCAGAAACTCCTGCTACAAAATCTAAATATGCTTTTTGGTTTGCGTCATAAATGTACGATCCTTCTGCATGAGAAATTTCCATGGCTAAAGGATGCGTAGAAGTTTGCGCTTGATATGTTAAAAAATCTTCTTTAATGACTAATCTTTTTTAGGTTCTATTAACTGTGGTTTTGCTTTTTGTACAGCAGGAGCAGGAGCCATAGCTCTTTTTGCTATGTTCTTTTTAGGTAGATTTCTAGATGCTTTTGGACTAGTAACCGGTGTCTTAGATTTTTTTGCTTCCGACTGATCTGCTTTTTCCATTCGTTCTAACATGGCATCGTCAAAGAAATCTTCTTGAGGCACATAGTCTTCTAATCCTTTAATTATTGGTAGGTTTAATGGAGGGTCGTCGCTAAAGAGATCTTCCACATTTTTAGGTCTTTCTTCTTCTCTCCAATTAAAACCTCTAAGTTTTCTTACGTTTTTGGGAAATTCAGATTCCGGATAAGTTTTTCCGTCTACTTGTCTGATTTTTCGGAGTTCATCAATGTCTCCATTAGAAAATAGCATCATAATACTTCCCGATTTAGACTTGTCAATTCCTACTAATTCGTTTTTTTCATTTCTAGCAAAATAAATAGACTCCGCATTTTTGTTAATGTCTACCTGTTTTAGAGTGTTGTCTTCATCAAAAAGGCCAATAAGTATTTTTCCAACAATTTGATTATAACCTGCACCAAGTGTGTCTTTACTAATAATGAAAGCATTATCAAAAACTATAAGAGAATCTAATTTTTCCGTTTTCGGATTCGATTTTATTTGAATAGTATCACCAGTCATTTGGTTACCAAGATTCCATAGAATAGGTTGTCTTTTGGTTACAAATGCTTCGTTTAATTTTACATTAGTTAAGTTGATAAGCTGTGTTAATCCTGTTTGATGATTTACATGAATAGAATCTGCTTTTCCGCTCATGTCTGTTTTAAAAAACTTAGCATTTTTATACGCTCTTGTAATTCTTTTTTCCGCCTTACCTGTAACCATTAAAGTGTCTGCATGCATGTAGACAGAATCATTTTCTTGTACCGAAATAGCTAAAGCGTGTTTGGTTATAAAAACGGAATCTTTGAGTTTGTAAATTTCTGCATAATGCCCTTTTACAATACTATTGTTTATGGTGTCTGTAACTTTTATGTTATTGGTTGCAGAAGCAAAACTTCGGTTGTTATCAAAGTACATGCTATCTCCTTCAAAAATACGATTTTCATAATCTATTCTTGATTTTTTCACAGCGTAACCTTGTTTGGTTTCGGTATTGAAAAAACCTTTTTCGCAGTAGATTTTACTCTCTTCAGTAACAATAGTGGAAGGTCCATAAAGAAATGCATGACCAGTTTCGGTGAAAAAATCCAAGCGTTCGGTATCAATAGTGTAATCCGGATTTACCAGTTTTACATTTTTTACAAATTGGTACTTTTTTGCATTCATATAATAACGACCAATTTGACTGGTAATCGTTCCTGAAGAATCTCGCACTACTTTTCCGCCACTTTTATAAAACGATTGTTGTTTTGCGCGATCAAAATACAAGGTGTCTGTGGTTAAGGTAGAAGCTGGTTCTTTTAATATAACATCGCCACTCGCAAATGCAAGCTTGGTTTTTCCGCTGTATTCTACATATTTAGAAGTCATATTAATACTGTCTCCTTGTATCATTTTTACGTTTCCGTAGGCTTCCACAAAATTATCGTTGGAGTAGAGTAGTGCTTGGTCGCACCACATATCTACACCTTCATGTATAATATGAATTTGACTAGAATCGTCACGTGTCATAATTTTTAAACCAGGAGTGTCTTCTTCTTTAAATTCAAGAAATCCAGAGTATTTAATTTCTATCTGCTGTTGTTGCGCTTGTGCGAAAGCAAAAGAGAAAAATAGTAATAATGTATATATGTGTTTTACCTTCAAAATCTATAATTTGTGGTAAAAATAACTATTATTATGATGTGTTATTGCAGATTAAGATATTTTTAATACTAAAAAAACCTGTCAGAAGAATTTCTTGACAGGTTTTTGTTTGTTATAAGAGATTGCTTCGCAATGATGTTACTACATATAAATTGTCTGCACTCTATCTGGCCCAACAGAAACCACATGAATAGGGATTTCTAATTCTTTTTCAAGAAAAGCGATATAGTCATTCAATTCTTTTGGGAATTGTGCTTTATCTGTCATTTTTGTTAAATCTTCCTTCCAACCTTTAAAATCGGTATAAATTGGTTGTAGATTTTCTGGTTCTATATTATAAGGTAAATGTGTAATCGTTTCTCCTTTGTATTTATATGCTGTACAAATTTTAAGGGTTTTAAAACCAGAAAGTACATCACCTTTCATCATCATTAATTTGGTAACACCATTAACTTGACAAGCATATTTAAGAGCAACTAAATCTAACCAACCACAACGTCTTGCTCTTCCTGTAACTGCTCCAAATTCATGACCAATTCTTGCCATGTCTTCTCCAACGGTATCAAAAAGTTCGGTTGGGAAAGGACCAGAACCAACTCTGGTTGTATATGCTTTAAAAATACCATATACATCACCAATTTGATTTGGTGCAACACCTAAACCTGTACAAGCTCCAGCTGCTGTAGTATTACTTGAAGTAACAAAAGGATACGTACCAAAATCAATATCTAAAAGAGAACCTTGTGCTCCTTCTGCAAGAATGGTTTTTCCTGCTTTTTGTGCTTGGTATAAATATTCTTCCGAATCTATAAATTGTAATTCTTTTAAAACTTTAACAGATTCAAAGAATTCTGCTTCCATTTCTTCTAAATCGTATTGCACATCTACATTGTAAAAGGCAATCATTGCTTCATGCTTATTCGCTAAAGCTCTGTATTTTTCTTTCCAATCACTAAGTTCTAAATCCCCAACACGAATTCCGTTTCTACCGGTTTTATCCATATATGTTGGACCAATTCCTTTTAAGGTAGAACCAATTTTTGCTTTTCCTTTAGATGCTTCACTTGCTGCATCTAATAATCTGTGCGTTGGTAAAATGACGTGTGCTTTTCTAGAAATAATAAGTTTGGTTTTGTAGTCTAGATTAAATTGATCTAAACCTTCAAGTTCTTTAGCAAAAACTACAGGGTCTATTACAACTCCGTTACCAATTACATTGATAGATTCGTCGTGAAAAATTCCGGAAGGAATCGTTCTTAAAACGTGTTTAATGCCATCAAATTCTAAAGTATGTCCTGCGTTTGGACCACCTTGAAAACGTGCAATAATATTGTAGTTAGCGGTTAAAACATCGACAATTTTTCCTTTGCCTTCATCTCCCCATTGTAAACCTAGTAGTAAATCTACTGCCATTATAATTTAGTTATTTAGTTGCTTTTTTTGTACCGTAAAAGTAAAGTGAATGGTTCGTGATTTCAATATCAAAAACTTCTTCTATTGTTTTTTTAATAGATTGAATTCTTGGATCACAAAACTCAATGACTTCACCTGTATCTGTAAGGATAACGTGATCGTGTTGCTTATCAAAATAAGATTTTTCATAGTGTGCTTGGCTTTGCCCAAATTGGTGCTTTCTTACCAATGCACATTCTAGAAGTAATTCTATTGTATTATACAGAGTTGCTCTACTAACACGATATTTTTTATTTTTCATGTTTAGGTACAGCGACTCAATGTCAAAATGCACATCACTATTATAAATCTCTTGAAGAATCGCGTAACGCTCTGGCGTTTTACGATGTCCTTTGCTTTCAAGAAATTTAGTAAAGACATTCTTTACAATTTCCTGGTTTTTTGTATCTGTTTTTACACTCATAATTTCGGCGTAAATTTACACTTTTTATACTCTTTTAACCTTATCAATTCCATTAATTTTTTTAAGGTTATCCATAAGTTTTGTTAATAAGTTTTTGTTTTTCACTACGACATTTATTTTTCCTGAAAAGATGCCGTCATCACTTTGAAAACTTATGCTTTTCATATTAACGTGCATATTAGAAGATATCATTTTAGTTATGTTATTTACTAAACCTAAATTATCGATACCTGAAAGTATGATTTGTGCTGAAAAATCTTGTTGGCTAGAATCTATCCATTTGGCAGGTAAAATTCTATATGCATAGTTGGATTGCATGCTTACCGCATTAGGACAATTCTTTTTATGTACTTTAATTCCTTCGTTTATAGTCAAGAATCCAAAAACAGAATCTCCAGGAATTGGGTTACAGCAAACCGCTAATTTATAGTCTAGCTTTTCTTCCTCTTTACCAAAAACAAGTAAATCGTATTTGTTTGTAATTTCGTCTTTTTCAATCTCTTCTTTAGTTAACGGAACTTTTCTAGAAATTTTATTCTTTATATAACTAACAAAAGCATTACTTCTAGACGAAGCGTATTCCTTTAGCATGATGTTATCTATAGCGCCAGAACCAACACGATAAAATAAGTCTAAACTTGTTTTCAGTTTAAAATGACTTACCATTTCGTTTATAGAATTTTCATTTAAAGTGATTTTGAGCTGTTTTAGTTTTCGTCTTAAAATCTCTTTTCCCTCTTCGGCAACAAGTTTTGTGCTTTCTTTTAGGGCGGTTTTTATTTTACTTCTAGCTCTTGCTGTGGTGGCGTAGTCTAACCAGTTCGGATTCGGTTTCGCACTTTCCGAAGTTAATATATCTACTTGATCCCCACTTTTTAATTCGTGGCTTAATGGAACCAGTTTCCCATTTACCTTGGCACCTCTCGTTTTCATACCAACTTCGGTATGAATACTAAAGGCAAAATCTAAAGGAGTTGCACCTTTTGGTAAGGATTTTAAGTCTCCTTGTGGCGTAAAGACAAAAATTTCTTTTGAGTATAAGTTGAGTTTAAATTGCTCTACAAAATCTACTGCATTTGCGCCATGATTTTCTAGTGCCTCTTGTAGTCTGTTTATCCAAGTTTCTAAGCTATCTTCTTTTTCTTCTTTGTTTTTATATTTATAATGTGCAGCATATCCTTTTTCTGCAATTTCATTCATGCGTTCACTACGGATTTGCACTTCTACCCAGCGTCCTTTTGGTCCCATTACCGTAATGTGTAATGCTTCGTAACCAGTAGATTTGGGAGAGGAAATCCAATCGCGAAGTCGTGTAGGGTTTGGTCTAAAATGATCGGTTACTATGGAATAGATTTTCCAAGCTAGAAATTTTTCGTTTTCCGGATCACTTTTATAAATAATACGAACTGCAAACTTATCGTACACTTCATCAAAAGAAACACCTTGATTCACTATTTTTCTTCGAATGGAAAAAATAGATTTTGGCCTTCCTTTGATATCGTAATTGAGGTTTTCTTTATCTAGAGAATTTTTTATAACATCATTAAATTCTTTGATATAGATATCTTGATCTTCTTTGCTTTCTTTCATTTTAAGCAAAATATCATTATACACTTCCGGTTCGGTGTATTTTAAACCAAGATCTTCCAGTTCGGTTTTAATATTATATAGTCCGATTCTATGTGCTAAAGGAGCGTAAATATAAAGGGTTTCGCTAGCAATTTTCACCTGTTTGTCTGGTCGCATAGACTCCATAGTCTGCATATTATGCAACCTATCTGCTATTTTGATAATGATAACACGAACATCATCATTAAGTGTGAGTAGCATTTTTCTAAAGTTCTCTGCTTGCATAGAAACATCCATGTCTTTATTAAGCGAAGAAATTTTTGTGAGTCCGTCTACAATTTTTGCTACCGTTTCACCAAAAAGCTGTTCGATATCTTGAATAGAATAGTCTTCGTTATCTTCAACCACGTCATGAAGCAGCGCTGCAGCAATAGATGTTGCATCTAATCCAATTTCTTGTGCTACAATTTTAGCAACAGCAATGGGATGGAAAATATAAGCTTCACCAGATTTTCTGCGCTGATCTTTGTGTGCGTCTACAGCAACTTCAAAGGCCTTTCGGATTAGTTTTTTATCTTCAGTACTAAGCGTTCTGTAGCTTACCTTAAGCAGTTCTTTATATGCTTTGGTAATGGCTGCGTTTTCTTTTTCTATTTCTACATCTGTCATAAGTATTAAAAATAGTACAAAGAAAATTAATGCACAACCCTTTTTTGTTTAAAGTTGCATGAAATGTAATAAGAAGAAATTATTTTCTCAAATTCTGAATTCTCTTTAATAAAGAAGGATGGGAATAATGCATAAATTCATATGCTTTATGTGGCGTTAAATTACTTAAGCTATTTTTAGATAGTTTTTTAAGGGAAGTAATTAATGGTTCGGCTTTGTAGGTGTTTTTTGCATAATCATCTGCTTGGTATTCAAACTTTCGGGAAAACCAATTCATTAATAAACCTGTGATTTCGGAAAGCGGACTATATAAAATTCCGAAAGCAATTAATCCAATATGAAAACTAGGAGTAGCTACGCCTAAAGCTTGTGATAGTATTGGTTTTGAAATAAATAAGGAAAGTATAAAAAGGGTAAAACCGGTTAGTAAAACGGAAGCAACCAAATTAAATATTATATGTTTCTTTTTGTAATGACCAACCTCATGCGCAAGCACAGCAACTATTTCTTCTTCGTCTAAATCGTTAATAAGTGTGTCATATAAAGTGACGCGTTTTTCGCTACCAAATCCGGAGAAATATGCATTTGCTTTGGTGCTTCGTTTGGAGCCGTCAATAACAAAAATTTTGTCTAGTGTAAATCCTACCGTTTTTGCATAGGCTGAGATTTTATCGCGAAGACTTCCATCTTCTAATGGCGTTTGTTTGTTGAAAAGTGGTACAATGAGTTTGGCGTAGAACATATTCATAAAAACTGTGAAAGCAGTAACTAAAGCCCAAGCATACAGCCAAAAGTGGTTGCCTGTGGTTTCATAAAACCAAATTATTGCAGATAGAATAAGGCTGCCAACAATCGCCATCATGAACCATCCTTTTATTTTGTCGAACCAAAAGGTCTTTTTTGTGGTTTTGTTGAATCCGAATTTCTCCTCAATAACAAAAGTCTGGTAATAACTAAAAGGGGTGGTGAGTATATCGCTTCCTATCATAATTATTCCGAAGAAAATTAATGCAACTACAATTGGGTTTTCAGAATAACTTCTAGCAATATTATCGATAGCTTCAAAACCATCAAAAATTAAAAAACCTAGTGTTAATATTATAGAGAACGTAGAAGTTAAAATTCCGAATGTATAATTCGTTTTCTTGTAATCCTGCGATTTATTGTATTCAGAGGCATCATAAACATCTTGTAGCTCTTCTGGAACTTTATCCTTATAATGTTTAGCGTTTAATGCGTCTAGCGTTTTATCGATAATAAAATCGATAATTAAAATAGCAAGGATAATATAGAAAAGTGTAGTAGGTGTCATGATTAATTTATGAAAGTGTTAAAATAGAAACTATTTGTCATACTGAGCGCAGTCGAAGTACTTATTTGTCTTTATATTTATAATGCGTAGCATTTCTGCATTCCGATAAAATTTGAAGTCTGTTAAAATCGCTAGCTATTAAAGCTTCTTTTTTAGCACGAGTCCATTTTTTAATTTTCTTTTCGAAATAAATAGGGTGTAAAACATCACCAAACGCTTCATTGAATTTTATTTCTAAAGGCCTTCTTTTAAACGTATAGCAATCGCGGTATTTTCCATAAGAATGTTCTTTTAAGCGTTTATCTAAATTACTAGTAATTCCGGTATAATAGGAATTGTCAGCACATTTTAGAATGTAAACATAGTAGAACATAATGATGTATTAATGGCCTTCGACTGCGCTCAGGCTGACATTTAGGAGCATTTACATTTTATTTAAAATTCCGCTGTCTTTTCGCTTCAAAAATCAATATTCCAGCAGCAACCGAAACATTCATAGAATCTATTTCTCCTTGCATAGGGATTTTAATATTTTGTTTGGAGGCTTTTCGCCAAGCATCGCTTAATCCATCTGCTTCTGTACCAACCACAATTGCTGATGCATTGGTGTAATTTTGTTCGTGATAATTTACTGCCTCTTGCAAAATAGCACTATAAATGGCTATGTTGTTTTGGTTTAAAAAAGTAATGATTTCATCGGTAGATCCTGTCGCAATTTGGTTTGTAAATAAACAACCAACACTAGAGCGAATGATATTTGGATTGTATAAATCGGTTTTCGGATTTGCAATAATTACAGCATCTACATTTGCAGCATCTGCAGTACGTAAAATAGCGCCAATATTCCCTGGTTTTTCTGGCGCTTCCGCAATTAGAAGTAAAGGGTTTGGGGTGTTAAATTGTAGACTTTCAATACTGTGTAGTTTGTTTTTGGCAATAGCAATAATACCTTCCGTAGTACTTCTATGCGCTAATTTTTGGTATACCTCTTTAGATACTTCTATAACTTCTGCAGCACCAATTTTTAACGTATCTAAGGCTACTTCAGAAAACAACTCGGGATAGAACAAAATAGTTGTTATTTCATACTTTCCTTTAATCGCTAATGAAATTTCCCGTTCGCCTTCAATTAAAAACAACCTAGATTGTTTTCTGTTTTTAGACTTATCTTTTAAAAGGACAAGTTCTTTTATGTAAGAATTTTGTGTACTTGTTATTTGTTTGAAATCCATTAATTTGCCTATATTGTAAGCACAAATTTACACTATTATGAATAAAAAATTACTTTTATTACTACTTACCGTTTTATTTAGTTTCAATCATTATTCGCAATCTTCTTATATTTCACAAGAGTTGGATTGTAGTACAGGTTGTTCTGACCTTACGGTTGATTTTCCGCTAATTCAGGAAACTTCAAATTATACGGTAGATATTATTCCTTTTAATCCGCCATCCAGTTTTAATGGTTTAGATTTCGGAACTGCTTTATATTTAGATGATTCATGGAGTGGTATTCTTAATCTTCCATTTGATTTTTCATTTTATGGGGATACGTATAGTGACCTAATAGTTGGAGGTAATGGTGTTGTTTCATTTGATACTTCTAAGGCTAATGGTTTTAATGGTTGGTTGTTTTCTGAGACTTTACCAAATAATACGAATACGGCATTGAGTGATGCTAATATTTTTGGTGCAGCACATGATATGGATGCTAGTGTTAATGGCGAAATTGCTTACGAGGTTAAAGGTACGGCTCCTTTTAGAGTCTTTGTAGTTAGTTTTTTGGATATGGCACATTATTCTTGTAATGATTTAAGAACAACGCAAATGATTGTGCTGCATGAAACCACAAATGTTGTTGAAGTATTCCTTTTAAACAAACCATTTTGTGGTGCTTGGAATAATGGAAATGCAGTTGTAGGGATTCAAAACCCTGCAGGTACACAAGCGGTGGTTCCTCCAGGAAGAAATACAGGAATTTGGGAGGCGAATATTGAGGCTTGGCGTTTTAGCCCTACCGGAGGAAATAATACAGGAAATGTATATACATGGTATGATAATTCTAATCAGTTTGTAAGTAATGATGCTAGTATTAATGTTTGTCCTACAGAGGATGAAGTGTACACTGCTGAAATAACCTATTACGATCCAAATGGTTTTGAATCGAATACCATACTAGAAGATGTTATGCTGACTAACAGTTTGATAGGACAAGATCCAGAAAACATGGAGGTTTGTAGACCTTATGAGTTTGATGTAGATTTTAATTTAACAACGCAAACAAATGTAATTACTGGAGGATCTACTTGTAGTATTGTTACGTATTATGAAAGTTTAGTAGATGCAGAAAATGCAACAAATGCTATTGCATATACAAGCAATTATAATAGCTATACTAGTAATCCATTTACTATATATGCTAGAGTGGAAAATAATATTTCTGGAAACTTTGAAATTACTGATTTTGATTTAATAGTAAATGCTAAACCAGATTTAGGTGATGCAGATCTTATAGAATGTGGAACGAACGGAGGATTTGCAACATTTAATTTAACAGAAATGAATAATGAAGTAGCCTGGGAAAATCCAGATTATATGGTTGCTTACTATGCATCTTTGAATGATGCGGAATATGAGATAAATCAGCTACCAGATGTTTATGAGAATATAGTTGAAAACTTACAATATGTTTATGCTAGAGTAAATGGTTTAACAGATGAATGTTATAGTATAGTGCAATGCTATTTATTTGTAGATAATGGTTTAGATTTAAGCGGTATTGGTGATGCAGTACAATGTGGATATAACGACGTTGCATCCTTTGATTTAGTGGCACATATAGACCAACAAATAAATGGAGGTTCGGACGTAGAGTTAACTTTTTACCTAACTCCAGAAGATGCAGAAAATAATACAAATAGTATTGTGACTGCAGATAATTATACCAACATTAGCAACCCGCAAACTGTTTTTGTAAGAGGAACAAATCTTATTACAGGTTGCAATTCCATAGCACCTTTCCAATTAGTAGTGACTACAACACCTACAAGTCTTAATCCTTTGGTGTCCTGTGAAACAGATGGTGATGGTATTAACGTTTTTGATTTAACAGTAATTGAATCTCAATTTATAAATGAATCAATTACCTATTATGAATCCTTAACAGATGCTGAGGACCAAGTAAATGAAATTGCAGATCCTACCAGTTATACTAATATTACAAATGCACAAACAATATATGTGAGTGTAAATTATGAGAATTCTTCCTGTTCCAGTATTTTATACTTAACCATTTTGGTAAGTGAAGCTGTTATAGCAACACAACCAACACCTTTAGTAGCCTGTGGTATAAATGATGAAGCAACCTTTAATCTAGATTTAAAAACGAACGAGATCTTGGGAGGATTAGATCCCAACAACACTTCGGTATCTTATTACACAACTTTAGAACAAGCACAAGATGGAGCAGGAATTATCTATCCTACAAGTGACTATGTGAATACAACAAATCCACAAACCATTTATGTTAGAGTGGAATCAAATGTGCCGGAATGTGCAGATATTGTAGAACTAGAATTACTTGTAGAAAGCTGTCCTTCTACAGTAGATATAGCTGTAGATTGTGCTTCTGGAGAAGTAGTAAACCAAACCTATTGTTATATCAATGAAGATACTACACAGTTTGTTTTCACTAGTACTGATGGATTGCCACTAGTTGTTGTTTTCAATTCTGGAACGACAGAGAACAACTATGATGCCGTGGTAATTACAGATACCGATGGTACTATTTTATATGAAGGTTATGGTGATAATGGGGATTTAACAGGTTTAGTCTTCACGTCTTCGGGTGATTCTATAACGGTAGGCGTGACTTCAGATGGTTCTGTTATTAGTTGTACTAATGATCCGTGGGATTTTGACGTAACTTGTCTAGATACATCTGCGCTTCCAAATTGTGATGCTTCACTTATAGAACCTTTAAATGAAGCTATTGCTGTAGATTTAGATACAGACTTAAGTTGGAACGCTGCAACAATAGTGGTAACTGGATATACCTTATATGTGGGAACAACTCCAGGAGCAACAAACGTTTTAGATGGTGTGGATGTTGGGAATGTATTAACCTTCGAACCTGGAATGTTAACGTATGAAACCACATATTATGTTACTATTGTACCTTATAATGATAATGGTCCAGCAACAGATTGTACGGAAGAAAGTTTTACAACCAAGAATGATCCTAATCAAATTATAGATTGTGCTTCAGGAGAAACCATAAATCAAACCTATTGCTATACGAATAATGACACTTCACAGTTTCTTTTTTCTAGTACAGATGGGTCGCAAGTAGTTATTGTTTTTAATTCTGGAACGACAGAGAATTCCTATGATGAACTAGTAATAACAGATTCCGATGGCACTATTTTATATGAAGGTTATGGAAATGTTGGTGATTTATCAGGTTTAATATTTACGTCTTCGGGCGACTCTATAACGGTAGGTGTGACTTCAGATGGTTCTGTTACTAGTTGTGCTAATAATCCTTGGGATTTTACCGCGTCTTGTGCTGGAACACTAGGGTTAATAGAAGTTAATGCTTTTATGGATGAAAATTCTAATGCTATTTTTGATGCTTCCGAATTTAACTTTACCGAAGGGGAGTTTTCTTATGAAGTTAATAATGATGGTGTTTTAAATTATGTACATGCTTCCACAGGACATTTTACAATTCCGAATTTTGCAGATACAAATACCTATGATATTAGCTTTACAATCTATGAAGGTTATGGCGGTTGTTTAAGTCAGACTTTTACTTTAATGGAAGATGTTTCCGTAACAGGAGGTGAAACGCTTCAAATCGATTTTCCTATAACCGCAATTCAAAACTGTGATGATGTAGGTGTTTATTTAATATCTAATGTGCCACCAAGACCTGGAATAGTATACAATAACACTTTAATTATTGAAAACTTAGGAAGTACAACAACTTCTGGTACTGTAGCGTTTACATACGATGCAACAGTTACACTAAATAATGTGTATAATGTAGATTCAGGAAACACAATAACAAATACAGCTACAGGGTTTATTTTAAACTTTAATAATTTAATGCCTGGTAATAACGAGCTGGTAAATATTGAAATGAACATTCCTACAAACTTGAATATTGGAGATTTTGTTACAAATATGGCTGTATATACTGTAGAGGATATCGATATTAGTAATAACGAATCTGTACTAACCCAAGAAGTGGTGAACTCCTATGATCCTAATAATAAATTTGAATCACACGGACCAGAAATTAAGTTGGAAGATTTTACAAATGAAGACTATTTGTATTACACGATTAATTTTCAAAACCTAGGTACTGCCGAAGCTTTAGATATTAGAGTAGAAGATGTTTTAGATGCACAGTTAGATGCTAGTACTTTTAAAATGTTATATGCAAGTCATGATTATATGGTAACGCGAGTAGACAACAATTTAACTTGGCAATTTGAGGACATTAATTTACCTAGCGAAAGTATGGATGAGCCAAACAGTCATGGTTTTGTGTACTTTAGAATAAAACCATTAGCTGGTTACCAAGACGGAGATATAATTCCTAATGTTGCAGATATCTATTTCGATTTTAATCCTGCAATTACGACAAATACTTTTGAGAGTGAATTTGTTACCACGCTTTCTGTAGGCGAATTTTCTGCAATTAGTTATTCTATGTACCCTAATCCAGCAAATAACATGGTTAATATTCAATTTAATAACGCTGTAGCGGAAGATGTTTTAGTTAGCATCTATAATGTGCAAGGTAAATTAGTAAGTAAACCAAGTACTGTTTCTCAGGAAAATAAGATTACTTTTAATGTGTCTAGTTTATCACAAGGAATGTATTTTGTAGAGCTGAAAAGTAAAACTTTTAAAATGGTAGAAAAACTAATTATTGATTAAGTATATACGTTAAATTTAAGTTATAAAAGCTTCCGTTAAACGGAAGCTTTTTTTGTAATGTTTATTTTCGCTTTTCGACATAGTTACCAACTAAAAAATCTATTTGATGAAAAACTACATTTTTGCAATTGCCTTACTAATTACATTTTTGGCATGTAAGCAAAACACAAAGACAGAAGAAGCTACAGAGAGTGTAGAAGAAGTAATAGAAGAAACTCCAGCAGTTACCTATCCAGAAAACCTGACTAAAGTATTTGATGCCCATGGCGGAATGGATACATGGAAATCTATGAAATCCTTAGCTTTCACTATGGAAAAGCCTGACGGAAAAGAAGTGATAACTACGAACTTAATTTCAAGAGAAGGATTAGTAGATAACCCAAAAGAAAGTATTGGTTTTGATGGTGAAAAAGCGTGGTTTGTAAATAAAACCGAAGGAGAGTACAACGGGAAAATGGCGAAATATAAATATAACTTAATGTTCTATTTCTATGCGATGCCTTTTATTCTTGGGGATGAGGGAATTAACTATGCAGATACAGAGCCTTTAGTTTTTGAAGGGGTAACATATCCAGGAATACAAATAACCTATAACGCAGGAGTTGGTGAAACTCCAGAAGATCGTTACGTGTTATATTACAACCCTACAACCTACCAAATGGAATGGTTAGGCTATACCGTTTCTTTTGTACCAGGAATAGATAAAAAAGAATTACACTTTAGAAGATATAATAACTGGCAAAAAGTGAATGGCGTATTATTACCTAAAACAATTGTAGGTTACGGTTTTAAAGATGATAAACCAACCGAAGCTAAGCATAGTACAGAATTTACAGAGGTTCAAATTACGAATACAGCGATGCCATCTAGTACATTTGCTAAACCTGAAAAGGGAGAATTCGCAAACTAAGAGTTCTTTTAAATCACATAAAAAAAGCGAACATTACATAATGTTCGCTTTTTTTTATATGCTATTTTTAAGTTTAAAATTAAAAAGAATCTGGATTAATAGGTCTGTATTGTCCTGGGATTTCTAACATCACTTTTCGTAATTCATTTTTTAATGTATAACTAGTGAAATCTGGATACGCAGTAAGTCTATTAAAATTTTGTGGCGTAAAAACTAAGTTATCTGTAGGTATCGCTTCAAATTTTTTATAAGGTGCTGTTGTTTTTAAATTTTTTTCTAAAACCAGAATTTTTTCAAAAGTATAGCTGTCAAAAAAAGAATAACTTTCCTTTTCTATTTTCTTTAGCTCTAAGGTTTGTGCAAAAGAAAAAGAGCTTATAAAAAGAGTAACTAGTATTTGTGTCGTTTTCATAAGATATGGTTTAATACTACTAATTTATGAAAAATTCATCTAATTATAACGTTTCACTTTGATAATAATTCACCAAAAGTGCCACCACATAACTGTAACTCTTCATGCCACCTTGTTGGTTGTTAGCCTTTAAAAAGTTGGTGTAGAATAGTTTAAAAATAGGCTCTGTGATATTTTGATAGCTATTCCAAAAATCTTGTGTTTCTTGGTAATTCTTGATGATACCAAGATGTATACTGTCTAATAATGCTTCATAAGCAACTGGATCTCTTCGGTAGACTTCCAATAAACAATGTTTTAATCCGAAAGTAAAACCAGAGTAATTAAAGTAGATATCCGGATTGTTTGTTGCTGCTAAAAATCCAATAAAATTAGCTTCATTTTCTTTAGCATAGCCTAATTGATGCGCAACTTCATGCGAAGCAGTGGTGGGAAATTTATATTTAGGTATTAAAGCATCTACTTGGGCTTCATTGGTAAGCGGATTTAAATAACCAGAAAACCCCATAAAAGTTAAGGGTAAACTAAATAATGATTTTTTAATGCTTTTTCTTTTATAGGAAAGGTGCGGGAAATCTTTCTCTAAAACGTCATAACCCTTTGGGACTTGTTGTAATAATTCGGTTTTACTATAAGGCATTACCACTTTTACGGTATCGTTATTGGTGATTTGAAGATGTAGGGCATTCGATTTTTCAATCAGCTGTTTGGTAACTGTAATTAATTGCTCTGTGGTATAATCTGCTTCTAAATTTAAATTTTGGTGTAAAGGCTGTCTGTAATAATTCATAGCCCAAAAAAGATGAAAGGCGAAATAGATAATGGAAACTGCAGCAAAAACATCAATCAACCAGTTTTTGGTGTCTTTTATAATTCGCTTTCTATTCAGAATAAACCATCGAATCATGTAAATAATAGAAAAAGCATATACTAAATCGCCAAACGAAAACGGAATCCATCCCAAGGTAAATCTAAAAAGATTCGAAATTACTGGATATAAACCGTTACTATAATAAGTTTCTATAAATTCTGGATACCTAGAAAGCAACTTCACTATAAAGTAAAGCGGCACTATAGAAAAAGCAATATAGGTTTTTGGGTTTTTCAGCATCTTTCAAAAGTAAGCAAATGTAGCAAATACTTTGCTTGTAGTCTTTGAAAAAAATATGGTGATAGAAAGAGTTTCTATGGCAATTGTTATCCTGTTTTTTATCACTAACTTCCTGTACAGAGGACGATTTACTTCCTTTAATCCAAGCATTGCCCTTTAGAGGTGGCTTTAGGGAGTTTTTTTATTGGAAAGCAAATTCCAATAACTTGTCTTCCTTAAGCTGAGGTTTTAAAAACCAGCAAGGTTAGTTAGTAGACTATTCGTATCTTCGCACTTTCAAAAATATATACAAATGAATTCAGAAATAAGACAACTAGAACCGCAACAACTTTGGAATAAGTTTGCAGACCTTAATGCAGTGCCAAGAGCATCTAAAAAAGAAGAACGTGTTATTGCGTTTATGAAAGATTTTGGAAACAAGCTTGGTTTAGAAGTTATTGAAGATGAAGTAGGAAACGTAATTATAAAAAAACCTGCTACTTCAGGAATGGAAGATAGAGTTACTATTGTAATGCAATCGCATTTAGATATGGTACACCAAAAAAATAACGATACAGAATTCGATTTCGATACACAAGGAATTGAAATGTATGTAGATGGTGATTGGGTACGTGCAAAAGGAACTACTCTTGGTGCAGACAACGGTTTAGGTGTTGCAACAATCATGGCAATTTTAGAAAGCACAGACATTGCACATCCTGCAATAGAAGCTTTGTTTACTATTGACGAAGAAACGGGTATGACAGGAGCAATGGGTTTAAAAGGAGGTTTGCTGGAAGGCGGAATCTTATTAAACTTAGATACCGAAGAAGACGATGAAATAGGAGTAGGTTGTGCTGGTGGAATCGATGTTACAGCAACTAGAGAATATAATGTAGAAGAAACGCCAGAATTTAAAACAGGGTTTGCTATTACGGTAAACGGTTTACAAGGCGGACACTCAGGAATGCAAATTCACGAAGGTTTAGGGAATGCAAACAAAATTATGAATCGTGTTTTATTTGACGGATTTGAAAACTTTGGTTTGCGTATTTCTGAAATTGATGGAGGAAGTTTACGTAATGCAATTCCAAGAGAAAGTAACGCTATAGTTGCTATCGATGCGGTACATGAAGTTGCTTTTATAGCAGAAACGGAAGAAATGGCAAATACCATTAAAACTGAATTAAGAACTATGGAACCGGATTTAGAAATTACAGTTTCTAAAACCGAAACACCAGAAACTATTATGGATCTTGGTGTACAAGAAGGAATAACCAGAGCTATTTATGCCGCTTGTAATGGGGTGTATAGAATGAGTGCAGAGATTCCTGGTTTGGTAGAAACATCGAATAATATTGCAAGAGTAATTATTAAAGATGGCGCTATTAAAATAGGATGTTTAACACGTTCTTCTGTAGAAAGTGCTAAAGACGATTTAGCAAATACACTTCGTGCAACTTTTGAACTTACAGGTTGTGAGGTAGAACTATCTGGAGATTATCCTGGTTGGGCGCCAAATATGGATTCTTCTATACTAAAAGTATTAGATGGTTTATATGAAAAAATGAATGGAGAAAAAGCGCATGTTGCTGCTTGTCACGCAGGATTAGAATGTGGTATTCTTGGAACGCATTATCCAGAAATGGAAATGATTAGTTTTGGACCAACCATCAAAGGAGCGCACTCTCCTGATGAAAGAGCAAGTATTTCTTCTGCTCAAAAATACTGGAAGTTTGTTTTAGAGATTTTGAAAGAGATTCCGAAGAAATAAAAACTATAAATACAACATAGTAGAAAACAAAAAAGCAGCTCATCGAGCTGCTTTTTTTATGATATGTAATTAGAAATTATTTTTCAATTCCCATTATTTCTAAGTCAAAAACTAAGTTTGTGTTTCCTGGAATTGGTCCCATTCCGTTTTCACCATATCCTAAATAACTAGGAATAAAAACGTGCGCTTTATCACCAACGTTCATATTAAGCATTGCTTCTCTAAAACCAGGAACTAATCCTGCAGTTTCGTTATAAATCATAGCGAAAGGTTTGTAACCATTACCTTTGTCGCGTTGTTCGTTATATTGATCGTTATCTTTTGCTACTTGAACCCAACTGGTATCGAATAATCTTCCATCTTCAAAGAATCCAGCATAATTAATTAATACTTTATCTGTAGAACTTGGTTTAACACCATTTTTAGCTTCATCAATAATCATAACCAAACCAGTAGGAAGTACTTTAATAGTTCCTTTTAAGTTTTCGTTCTTTTTTAAGAAGTTATCTGTAGCTAGTTTTGCTTGTTCTTTAAGTTTAGCTTCCGATTCTTCTTTCAGCTTTTTAATGTTTTCTTCAATTTTTGGTAACTCTTCTGTGTATACTTTAGGAGCATCAAAAGCTTTAGCTAATTTTCCTTTTCTAATAATGTTTACTTCATTAATAACAACATCATTTAAAGGTTTGTTATTTGGTTTTTGTGTTTTTACGTTAGAAATGCTGTCTTGTACATCCATTCCTAAAACGATTTCTCCAAAAACAGCATGACAACTTACTCTTGGGTTATCACATTGTTTTAAATTTCCCTGTGCATCAAATGCATCTAGGTTTGGTGTAGGACCTTCGGTTATAAAAAACTGACTTCCATTAGTGTTTGCTCCAGAATTTGCCATGGATAATATTCCAGGTTTGTTGTGTCTTAAATCTGGATTAAATTCATCGGTAAATTTATATCCTGGATTTCCAGATCCTGTTCCTGTAGGATCTCCTCCTTGAATCATAAAATTGTCGATAATTCTGTGAAAAATAATACCGTTATAAAATCTTTTTCCTTTTAAAGAATCTGTAACATTTGGATGCGTTCCTTCTGCAAGAGCAACAAAGTTTGCAACAGTAACAGGTGCTTGCTCAAAATATAATTTAGCAACCATAGTTCCTTTATTTGTTACAAATTCGGCGTAAAGACCATCATCAAGATCAGGGTATTTATCTTGGCAAGAGGTAGCACTTAGCAAAAGCGCTAGAATAAAAATTTTCATAGTTTGTTTTAAAAAATTCATGTTAATTAGATTGATTTAGAGTTATTGAATTTACTGTTACTTCGCATATTAATGGGATGCTAGTACCAATTCTATTATTGTCGCCATAATAACCATACGCTTTTGGTGAAGGGAAAAGAAAAGTAACGGTTTCGCCAGATTTCATAAGTTTTAAACCTTCACGTAAACCTGTAAAAAGTTCTTGCTTATCCATTGCATAGTTTTGGGTTTTTAATTCCTCTTTAGAATAAATCAGATCTCCGTTTAAAGATTTAACATTATAATTAAAATTTACAATGTCACCAAAACTTGGTTTAATTAAGCTGTCTTCTATTTTAGTGTTATAGTAATACCAAAACCCACTTTGTGAAGCTATATAGTTGTTTTCAGGGTTTTTATCCATAATAGCCTCAATACGAACCTGTTCTTTAGCATAGAGTTTTTTGTTTCTTGCAACAGATTCTTCAATAAAAGAACCAGAAGTTGCAGATACAGGTCTTCTTGCTTCTGGTGATTTACAAGAAGCAAATAGTAGGAATATAAATGGTATTATTAAAAACTTATTCATTGTTTAAAGCCTTTTTATAGCTTGGTAATATACTAATAAATTTTTCAACGGTTTCATTTAAGTCGGTATCACTTTTACCTCCAGCGGCATTAGTATGTCCTCCTCCAGAAAAATGTGCTCTTGAAAATTCGTTTACAGAAAAATCACCTTTAGAACGAAAGGATATTTTAATAATGTTTTGCTTTTGATCCTCTATAAAAATAGCTGCAAATACTATGTTCGCTAATGAAAGGGCATAGTTTACAAAGCCTTCCGTGTCTCCTTTTTTATAATCAAATTTGTTTAACTCTTGTTGCGAAAGTGTTATGTATGCCGTTCTATATTCTGGTAATACCTTTAAATTACTCAACGTACAACCTAATAATTGTAATCTGTTGTAGCTATTGGTATCGTAAATAGCATTGTGTATTTGAGAGTTTTCAGCTCCTTTATCTATTAAGTCGGCAATCACTTTATGCGTTGTAGATGTAGTTGAAGAAAATCGGAATGACCCAGTATCTGTCATGATTCCTGTATATAAACATGTAGCAATATCTGCGTCAATCTTATTTAGATCGTTTAACATGTCTATAAAATGATATACCATTTCACAGGTAGAGCTCATCGTTACATCACTATACGTATATAATGCATAATCATCTGGTTGTTGGTGATGGTCTATCATTATTTTTATAGCTTCACTTTTAGCAAGAACAGACTCCATATCTCCAGTTCTATTTAATGCGTTAAAATCTAAAGTAAAAATAATTTCGGCTTGATTTATTAAGGTATTGCTAGCTTCTGTTTCCGCATCGTATTTTAAAACAGTGTCTTCACTAGGCATCCATTTTAAAAACTCTGGGTAATCATTTGGTGCAATAACACGAACTTCATGATTATATTTTAAAAGATATAAGTATAAGCCTAATGTAGCCCCTATAGCATCTCCATCAGGGTTTTTATGAGGAACAATTACAATTTTTTTAGGAGATTGTAAAAGTGTCTTTATGTTGGTAATGTCTAATTTTTTCATAAGTAGCGAAGATACAATTTTTTAATAATGGATTATATTGTTTTTATGAAGAAATACATTACTTTTGCAAAAAATTAAATTTAAAGAAATGGCAACAAATAGAACATTTACAATGCTTAAACCAGATTCTGTTGAAAAAGGGAATATTGGTGCAATTTTAGAAAAAATTACTGCTTCTGGTTTTAGAATCGTAGCTTTAAAGTTAACACAAATGACATCAGCAGATGCGCAAGCATTTTATGCAGTACACAGCGAACGTCCTTTCTTTGGGGAATTAGTAGAGTACATGACACGTGGACCAATTGTAGCAGCAGTTTTAGAAAAAGACAATGCAGTGGAAGATTTTAGAACTTTAATTGGAGCAACTAATCCGGCAGACGCAGCAGAAGGTACTATTCGTAAACTTTATGCAGCATCTATTGGTGAAAACGCTGTTCACGGAAGTGATAGTGATGAAAACGCAGCTATTGAAAGCGCTTTCCATTTTTCTGGTAGAGAAATGTTCTAGTACATAAATATAACAAGTATAAAAAAGCCTGCAATTTGCAGGCTTTTTTTGTTTCTGTAAGCCAGCTAACAATAAAATTAAAATAACTGTGGTATATTTAGAAAAAAAAAGACATAATGAAAAATTCTACTAAACTTTTATTTGTTTTATTCTTGTTTACAATTGCTAGTTATGGACAGGAAACACAAAGAAGTATCTCTTCTTTTGTAAAAGAAACAAATGCAACTGTCTCCATTAATGAGAATACAAAAATTGCAAGTTTTATTACCTTTCAGTATAATAATCCTTTAGCAGTAGACGGAGCAACGATAGAAGAAAAAGCATTTACTTTCTTAGAAAAATATAAAGCTATTTTTAATATAAAAACGGTTAATGATTCGTTTGTTGTTGAAGAGTATAAAACAGATACATACGGATTTAAACACTTAACGCTAAATCAAGTGTATAATGGCGTTGCTGTGTACGATGGTAAATTAAAGTTTCATTTTGATATAGAAAGTAAATTAACTTCTATTAATGGAAACTTTATTCCTAATATAAAACTTAATGCTGTACCAAGTATATCTGCTTCAAAAGCTAATAGCTTGGCAATTCAAACGGTTGAAAATCAAAAAATAAATGCTTCAGGAACTCCTTTAAAAGTAAATAAAAACACATTATATGTTTTTCAAAAAGGATTAGCGCAAGGGAATTTCACATCCAAACACCTTGTATATGAAGTGGAAGTACGTAATGATAATGATGTTAGAGAATTTATTTTTATAGATGCTATTACTGGTGAAATTGTAGAGCAATTTACAGGAATGGCAAATGTTTTACATAGAGTTGTTTACGAAAGTAATGCTGGTTTTGTTGTTTGGGAAGAAGGAGATCCTTTACCAGGAGCATTAACTATTTGGCAAAGAAATGAGGTAGAAACTGCGGGACACATGTATAACCTATTTAATCATACTTTTGGTTTTGATTCTTATGATGGAGCAGGTGCACAAATGAGAACAATTAATAATGATCCTAATGTTGCAAATGCAAGTTGGAATGGTTCTACCACTAATTATCGTGATGGTACTGCTGCAGATGATGTTATTGCGCATGAATGGGGACATGCATATACAGAATATACAAGTGGTTTAATTTATGCTTGGCAATCTGGAGCTATTAATGAGTCGTATTCTGATATTTGGGGAGAAACTGTAGATTTAATAAATAATTATGAAGATGAAGGAGAAGATGTTTCCTTAAGAACGGGTTGTCAAAGTTCTGTGCGATGGAGAATGGGAGAAGATGCATCTTTTTTTAGTGCTCCAATACGGGATCTTTGGGATCCTACTTGTAATGGAAACCCAGGGAAACTTACAGATAATGATTACCATTGTGAGAATTCGGATTCTGGTGGAGTTCATATTAATTCAGGTGTATCCAATCATGCCTATGCTTTATTAGTTGATGGAGGTACATATAATGGACAAACCATTAACGGAATTGGTTTTACAAAAGCAGCACATATTTTTTGGAGAGCACAGAGCACCTATCTTACTGCAACAAGTAATTTTTATGTGTTAGCAGATGCTTTAGAAGCTTCTTGCTTAGATTTAATAGGAATTAATTTAGAAGGACTTACAACTACAAGTACGCCGGCAGGAGCATCTGGAGAAATAATAACAACTGCAGATTATGATAATTTGGTTAAAGCTATTTTAGCTGTCGAAATGCGCATAAATCCAGAACAATGTGGTTTTGAAGCGATTTTAAAAGAGGCTCCAGAATTATGTGATTTAGCAGAAAATAACCCCGTATTTTTTGAAAATTGGGAGTCTGGTTTAGGAAGTTGGCAAGTTTCAGAGTTTGTTGTCAATTCTGCTACTTGGGAGTCAAGATCTTGGAATATTCAGACGGATTTACCAAATGGAAGAGAAGGACAAGCGGTTTTTGGTGCAGATCCTATTAATGGAGATTGTGGAGCAAATTTGCAAAACGGAATTCTAAGACTAGATAGTCCTTTAATTACTTTGCCAGATTTTACAGAAGGAGTTTATGAATTGGCTTTTGATCATTACGTTGCTACAGAATTTCAATGGGATGGTGGTAATATTAAATATAGTATAAATAATGGGGTTACTTGGGATATGGTGCCAAGTACAGCATTTACACATAATGCATACAACAGCATATTAAATACGAACGGAAATGATAATCCAATGCAAGGTCAAGATGCCTTCACAGGTTCTGATGGAGGTTCTATAACCGGTAGTTGGGGAAAAAGTATTATAGATTTATCTGTAATTGGTCTTGGAGCGAATAGTACTTTTAATCTTAGATTTGAAATTGGTACAGACGGTTGTAATGGTTTAATAGGTTGGTATCTGGATGATCTTGTAATTTATAATTGTAATATGCCATTGTCTGTTTCAGAATATGAGGCTTTACATAGCAGTATTGTAGTATATCCAAATCCTTCAAAAGGGATGTTTACATTAAAGAAAACACAGAATATAGATTTAAGTTCCGCTAGTATTCATGATATTAATGGACGATTCATTAAGCAAATAGATTTAAGTACCATGCAGGTTGAAAGACAAATGAATATTACAGATCTTGCTTCTGGTATTTATTTTATGACGGTTACTTCACTAGATAGTAAAACGGTTATAAAACTTGTAAAAGAATAAGTAGATTATAATAATTTAATAAAAAGCACAGCTAGTAATAGTTGTGCTTTTATTGGTTATTTACATAAGATAGAATGAAAACGAAACTACATATATTTAAAGTTGTTGCAAAACATTTGAGCTTTACCAAAGCTGCAGAGCAATTATTTATTTCGCAACCAGCGGTATCTAAATCCATTAAAAATTTAGAAGAAGAATATAAAACAACGTTTTTTACTAGAAAGAGAAACTCTATAGAACTTACGCCAGAAGGGAAGTCTTTTCTTTTATATGTCAATAGAATACTCGCTGTTTTTTCTGAAATGGAGGAACAGTTTCTCCACAAAAAGGATGTTTTTCCAGAGGTTATTGAATTAGGCGTTAGTACGACATTGTCTAATTATATAATTCCTAAAATAATAGCAAAGTTTAGAGTCCAGTTTCCGCAAACAAAATTTAAAATAATAAGTGATAATTCAGCCCATATTGAAGATTTTATTCTGAATGAAGAAATAGATTTTGGTATTACCGAAGGTAGTATATCTAATACCAAACTGCATTTTGAAAAATTTATTAAAGACGAAATTGTATTGGTCACTAATGTGAATAACAATCTTTTTAAAAAAGGGAGTATCACTATGGAGACGTTACAGGAAATCCCTATTATTGAACGCGAAAAAGGTTCTGGAACAAGAACTATTATTGATGCGTTTCTATTACAAAACAATATAAAAAAGCTAAATAGTGTTGTGTCTTTAAATAGTACCGAAGCGATTAAAAACTACTTGTATCATTCCGATCATTATGCGCTTTTATCTATTAATGCTATTCATAACGATCTTGTCCATAATAAATTAAAAATAATAGATATTAAAGATTTAAGTATCGAAAGATGGTTTTACTTTATCAAAAGAACCGGTTTTCAATCGAAGACTGTAGATTATCTAGAAAATTTCATCCGACAAAACTATAACTTTTAGTTATGCTTAATAACTAATTAATTTGCTTAAAGGTTATTTCTTAGGTTTACTTTTGTATGGTAATAATCTAAAATTAGATGAAAGATTTGTTTACCAAAGCAGCCTACCTCCTTATAATTAGTATCGCTTTTTTAGGCGGAATAAATAGTCCGACAGCATTAATGCTTGGCTTTGTGTTTACACTTGTATTTCATAATCCCTTTCCAGTATACAGTCAGAAGGGGTTTCATCTTTTTTTGAAGATCTCTGTAGTTGGTTTAGGTTTTGGAATGTTTATTAATGAAACATTAGAAATTGGTAAGCAAGGTTTAGAATTAACTATGTTTTCAATTTTTTTAACGATTGGTTTCGGATACATCTTAGGAAGAATTTTGAAGTTAGATGTAAAATTATCACATCTTATTAGTTCGGGAACTGCTATTTGTGGCGGAAGTGCCATTGCAGCAATTGCACCAGTTATTAAAGCGAAAAGTAAAACCATAAGTGTGGCAATAGGTATTGTGTTTTTTTTAAACGCTATTGCGCTGTTTATTTTTCCTGCGGTAGGTCATTTTTTTAACTTAACACAAGAACAGTTTGGTTTATGGTGTGCTATTGCTATTCATGACACAAGCTCTGTAGTTGGAGCTGCCTTAGGTTATGGGGATAAAGCTTTACGAATAGCAACAACAGTGAAGCTAACACGAACCCTGTGGATTATTCCTTTATCTATTTTATCTATGTTTCTATTTAAAACGAAAGGAGAGAAAATAAAGATTCCCTATTTTATTATTCTATTTATAATTGCAATTTTTATAAACAGTTGCCATGTTTTACCAGAACCAGCAACTAGTTTTATTGTGCTTATGGCAAAACGATTGCTTGTTGTAACACTTTTTCTTGTAGGATCTAATATCTCTATTAATGATTTAAAAGCATCTGGTGTTAAACCAGTCGTGTTTGCATGTATATTGTGGTTATTTATTTCCGTTTTCTCGTTAGTTTACATTCTAAACTAAAAAAGAAATGTAGTGTAACGCAGAGAATTAAAACATGACTATTACAAACAAAAAAACGCAACCAATAGGTTGCGTTTTTGTTTTAAAAAGATAAGTATAAATTATATAACTTTTACGTTTATTGCGTTTAATCCTTTTTTTCCTTCTGTTAATTCGAACTCAACTTCATCGCCTTCACGAATCTCATCGATTAATCCCGAAATGTGTACAAAATGTTCTTTGTTTGAACCTTCTTCTGTGATAAAACCAAATCCTTTGGTATCGTTGAAGAACTTTACTGTTCCTTTACTCATTGTAATGTAATTTAATTTGTTAATATGTAATAGTTTACAAATATAATGCCAATAAATTAAATAAAAAAAAATTCACTAAATTATCTTAATACTAGTTTCTTTATAATCTCTTTACCTAGGCTTTCATTAAGCATCTTAACTATTTTTTCTTTGCCATAACTCAATTCTTCGCGTAAAACACTAGAGCTTAATTGTATATATAAAGTTTCGCGTTCTAATTGTACTGCTGTAGTGTAATTATTTACACCATTTCCCATTAGGTTTGCCCAAGCTTCAGCCACATTGACTTTATCTAAGCCACGTTCTAATTTATTGGTTTCTACAAATTCTTTTAAAGCATCCGAAATGCTTAGATTTTCATTATTACGTTTTGCCATATTCCTTTTCCGCAAAAGCGGAAATCTTTTTAATTTTTATTTATCCCTTCTAAATCTAAAGGTTGATAGCGTTTGTATAAATATACGTCCTTATTCTGGTTTATTATTTTTAATTGCGATGTACTTGCTAATAATATAGTTTCTTTCCATGTAGCAAAAGGGGTCTTATAATATACATTTAAACTGTCGTTTTCTATTATAAGTTGCATCGTTTCGGCATCTTTAGACGTTTCGTAAGTGCCTAAAAAATTAGGTTTCATTTTTTTTCTAAACCCAGTTAAACTATCGTTTATTTCAAAATAATCTATAGTATCATTATAGTTGTAGTCTTTTATACTGCCATCATGTAAGGTTACTTCGTCAATTTCCCAATATCCATTTATATGTGGTATAAAGGTTTCCGGATTTGGCGAACAACTAAAAATAGTTAGGGCTAATAAAAGGATTGCATATTTTTTCATAGCTTAAAAATTTCAAAAGATTGGTGTACTTGTTTTACGGCATTTTCAGTTCGTTCGGCGTGTGTATCACTAATAAAAAGTTGTCCGAAGTTTTCATCATCTACCAATTTAATAATTTGTGCAACGCGTTGTTCATCTAACTTATCAAAAATATCATCTAAAAGTAGAATCGGGTTTACGCCACTTTGTTTCTTTATAAAATCGAATTGTGCCAATTTTAATGCAATTAAGAAGGACTTTTGCTGTCCTTGACTTCCAAATTTTTTAATAGGATGTTCTGCAATATTAAAAACCAAATCGTCTTTATGAATACCTGTACTAGTATATTGTAGCGCTTTGTCTTTATTAATAACGCGCATTAAAAGCGTGTTGAGGTCTGCTTCAAATAAATCACTTTTATATACCAGATCTACACTTTCGTTATTATTGCTAATAGCTTCGTAACGCGATTTGAAAATAGGAATAAACTCTTGTAAAAAAGCATCACGAGATTTAAAAATTCGGGTTCCATAATCGGTTAACTGATTGTTATAAATCTCAATAGTATCTTGGTTATACGTGTTGTTAAGTGCAAAATATTTCAATAACGAGTTTCGTTGTGCTAAAATCTTATTGTACTTAATTAAATCGTCTAAATAGGTTTTATCACTTTGCGAAATCACACTATCAATAAATTTACGTCTGGTGTCACTTCCTTCGGTAATTAAATCTCGATCTGCTGGTGAAATAATAACCAAAGGCAAGAATCCAATATGGGCACTAAATTTTTCATAAGCCTTATTATTTCGCTTAATAACCTTTTTCTGACCTTTTTTTAAGCTAATTGCAACTTTCTCTATGTTATTTTCTTTTTCATAATCGCCATTAATGACAAAAAACTCTTCGTTGTGTTTTATATTTTGTGATGCAACCGGATTAAAATAGCTTTTACCAAATGAAAGATGATAAATAGCATCTAGAATATTGGTCTTACCCACGCCGTTGTTACCAACAATGCAGTTTATTTTTTCATTAAAGGTGAAAGAAATGCTGTCAAAATTCTTATAATTAAGTAAAGAAAGTGATTTTAAAATCATAAAAAAGTGTGATAATCGGAATTCTAGAAGTTGTTTTCTTGAAATGTCTTGCAAAATATTGAAAAATAACAAATAAATAAACCTTATTTGTGAAGAAAAATTTTATTTTTGCCACGCAATAATTAAGAAAATAATGGCAACGTACAAGAAAAGAGGATATAAAGCAAATACGAAAGAAGAAGTAGAACATGTTGAAGAAGTAAATTCAACAACTGCTGAAGTATTTAATACACTAGATGAAACAGCTTCTAAAACGGAAGACTGGGTTATTAAAAACCAAAAGTACATTTTTGTAATAATTGGTATTGTAGCTGTGGGTGTATTAGGTTATTTAGGTTATAAAGAATTTGTAGCTAAACCAGCGCAAACAGAAGCGATGAACGATATGTTTCAAGCGCAAAAATATTATAACGAAGCAGTAACAGGAACAGACAAAGATTCTTTATTTAATTTAGCATTAAATGGAGGAGAAGGTAAGTTTGGTATGTTAGATATTATATCAGAACATAGCGGAACGGAAGCTGCAAACCTTGCAAACTATTACGCAGGAATGGCTTACTTAAACCAAAAAGATTACAAAAATGCAGTTTCGTATTTAGGTAAATATACTGGTAAAGATGAAGCAACTGGACCTATTGCTAAAGGAGCAATTGGAGATGCATTTGTACAATTAAACCAAAAAGAAGATGCTTTAGGTTATTATGTGCAAGCGGCAGAAATGCGCAACAATGAATTAACAACGCCAATGTACTTATACAAAGCAGGAATTACTGCTTTAGATTTAGGAAAAGCTAGTGAGGCGTTAAAATATTTTACTAAAATTAAAGAAGAATATCCTACTGCAACTGAAGCTACAAATATTGACGTATTTATAGGTAAAGCAGAAGTGTTGGCTACTAAATAAATTACCGCTTTCGCGGAAAGAAACATGGCAACAGTAAATAAAAATTTATCCGATTACGATAAAAACACAATCCCAAACGCGAAAGATTTTCGGTTTGGGATTGTTGTTTCAGAATGGAACGATAACATCACCGAAGGGCTATACAAAGGTGCTTTTGAAACACTAATTGAAAATGGTGTTTCAGAAGAAAACATACTACGCTGGAATGTTCCTGGTAGTTATGAACTTATATTTGGAGCAAAAAAAATGCAACAGTATAATGTAGATGCTGTAATTGCTATTGGTAGTGTCATTCAAGGCGAAACCAAACATTTCGATTTTGTTTGTGAAGCCGTTTCTCAAGGTATCAAAGACTTAAATGTGATACATGACGTTCCTGTAATTTTCTGTGTACTTACAGATATGAATATGCAACAGGGTATTGAACGTTCTGGTGGAATTCACGGGAATAAAGGTACAGAAGCTGCGGTTGCTGCAATTAAAATGGCTGCTTTAAATAATTTATAGTTACTTTATCAGTCACAGTGTTCAGTCATAGTATTCAGTTGCAGTAGGCAGTCGCAGTATGCAATCGCAGTCGCAATGTTCCGTCTTTGTTTTAACAGGTCAAGAAAGCATTTCGTTTGTTTCAGTCTTCGTAATTTTGTGAGAAAATAGTGTATTCTATTATTTGTTGACTGTCATTCTCCACATTTGTTAACAATTTTTAGCACTTACAAACCCATTTTTCCTTGTAAATTAAGTAAATTTGAAGGTAACGTATACTTTTAATTTTACAGTGAATTTATTTAATCAGCGCAGGAACAAATCGTTTAGTTATACACCTAAGCACCAAAGAGAGCAGGATAAAACCCAAAAAGAAGATCTAACTTCACAATGGGAAGGGATTCGTAGAACCTCTAAACGAAAAGGAAGTTTTCTTTCTAGTTTGACAGTTATGGTGTTATTTTTGATAGCTGTATTGGTGTTGTTATACATTTTAGGTAGTTACTAATAAAGCAAAGATTATGGGAATTTTTAAAACAAGACAAAACAGAAAATTTGATTACACGCCTCAATATTTCAAAGGAGAGGGAAATCCGTATGAAATTAAACATAAATTTGATGACCAAAGACAAACGGTTGGCAGTCAAGGAGGAATAAAAACAAAACTAATTTCTGCGCTTAACGACTATAAAAACAACGAAGATAAAACCGCAAATAAACGCGTTTTAATTATTCTTGCTATACTCATATTTGTATTTTTGTTTATTATAGATTTCGAATTATCTATATTCTTTTCAAAATAATTTATGGCAGACATTATTCAACTTTTACCAGACCATGTTGCTAACCAGATTGCAGCTGGTGAAGTAGTACAACGACCTGCTTCTGTAGTAAAAGAATTACTAGAAAATGCGATTGATGCGCAAGCAACAAGCATTAAACTAATAGTAAAAGAAGCTGGTAAAACTTTAATTCAAGTAATAGACGATGGAAAAGGAATGAGCACAACAGATGCTCGTTTAAGTTTTGAACGTCATGCAACTTCTAAAATAAGAACGGCAGATGATCTTTTTAAACTAAACACCAAAGGTTTTCGTGGTGAGGCTTTAGCAAGTATTGCTGCCATTGCTCATGTAGAATTAAAAACCAAACAAGAAGACGAAGAGGTTGGTACTAGCATTATTATTGAAGGTAGTGAAATTGTAGAACAAGAAGTAATTGTTACTCCAAAAGGAACTTCCATTGCTGTTAAAAATCTGTTTTTTAATATTCCTGCAAGACGCAATTTTTTAAAATCGAATACCGTAGAATTACGTCATATTATTGACGAATTTCATCGGGTTACCTTAGCACATCCAAATATTACATTCGCTATGTATCATAATGGTTCTGAGGTTTTTCAGCTTCCAGAAAGTAATTACAGACAGCGTATTGTAAACCTTTTCGGAACAAAAACCAACGAGAAATTAGTTCCTGTAGAAGAAGATACTGAAGTACTAAAGATTTCTGGATTTGTAGGAAAACCAGAATATGCTAAAAAATCTAGAGGAGAACAATTCTTTTTTGTGAACGATAGATTTATAAAAAGTGCCTATTTAAATCATGCAATAGGTTCGGCTTTCGAGGGTTTATTAAAAGATGGAGCACATGCAAGTTACTTTTTAAACTTGCAGGTAAATCCGCAAACCATTGATATTAATATACATCCTACTAAAACCGAAATTAAGTTTGATGATGAACATACGCTTTATGCTATTTTGCGTTCTTCTGTAAAACATAGTTTAGGACAATTTAATATTGCTCCTGTTTTAGACTTTGATCGGGATGCCAATTTAGATACGCCTTATGGCTTTAAAAATAAAGGAGCTAGTACACCAACAATTGAAGTAGATCGTAGTTTTAATCCTTTTCAAGAAGAAAGAACTCCTGTTGCCAAACAACAAGTTTCCTATAAAAAAGAAGTTGCAGGCAGTTGGGAAGGTTTATATGTTGGATTGGAATCTAAAAGTACCAAAACACAACAAGATTTTAGTGAAGTCCATTTTGAAAGTGACGAGGAAACAGCTTCCATGTTTACGAATGAAAACGAAGTAGAACAGCAACAATCTACCTACCAATTAAATAATAAATATATTATTAGTAAGGTGAAGTCGGGAATGCTACTTATTGATCAGCATAGAGCACACCAACGTGTTTTATACGAAGATTTTCTTAAAAACCTAACCGTAAAGGAAGCGATGAGTCAGCAATTGCTGTTTCCCTTGCAGCTGCATTTTTCTACACAAGAAATTGCAATTATTAATCAAGTAAAAGAAGATTTAGAGCATACCGGTTTTATGTTTGCTTCTGTAAATGAAGATAGCTTAGAAATCACAGGAGTTCCTGTAAGTGTTCCAGAAAGTGAGGTTTCTATTATTTTAGAACAACTTATTAGCGATGTAGAAAATGAAGTGCCAGATAGTAATTTTAGTGCAGCAGATTTACTAGCAAAATCCATGTCAAAAAGCTTGGCTATTAAAACTGGGCAAAGCTTAACAATTCAAGAACAAGAACATTTGGTAAACAAGCTATTTGCTTGTAAAGAACCTAATGTTTCTGCCATGAATAGGCCAACTTTTGTTACCATGACTATGGATGAGTTGGATAGAAAATTTTTATAAAGTATAATAAAATAAAAAGATTCCCTTTTTCAAGGGAATGAAAAAATAAATATGAATAGAATAACAGATACAGTAAAACATTTAATCATTATAAATGTGATTATGTTTATTGGTACTTTAACCATAGGTGGCGGACAATCATTTTATGAATGGTTTGCTCTGTATTTTCCAAAGAGTGAAGCGTTTCAGCCTTGGCAGTTAATCACACACATGTTTATGCATGGTGGCGTTACACATATATTGTTTAATATGTTTGCCTTATGGATGTTTGGTTCACCAGTGGAACAAGCCTTAGGAAGTAAGAAGTTTTTATTCCTGTATATATCTGCAGGATTGGGAGCGGTATTGTTTCAATTAGGATATTATTACTTTAACTATATTCCGTTATATGATGATTTGATAAGCTCTGGCTTGACCAATGATCAATTGGTACACATGTTTACTTCTAACGAAACTATTTCAGGAATTACCGATGCACAATTAGTAAATCTAAAAGCAGCTTTCCCTATTTATAATGCTTCCATGGTTGGTGCTTCTGGTTGTATTATGGGGGTTTTAGCAGCGTTTGGTATGATGAATCCGGAAGCAAAGCTGATGATGATCTTTTTACCAATTCCTATAAAGGCAAAGTATTTTATTCCAGGAATTATACTATTAGATGTCATCTCTGCCATTTCAGGACAATCTTTCTTTAGTCCAAGTAACACAGCGTATATGGCGCACGTTGGTGGAGCTATTACAGGATTTTTAATCATGTGGTATTGGAAAAAAAATCAGTTTAATCAAAACCGTTGGGATTAATGACAAATTTAAATCAAGATATTAAACAAAAACTGACACAGCTTAATGTGTTTGAAAAACTTATTGCTGTTAATGTTCTTGTTTTTATAGTAGCACAAATTTTAAGATTTGTTTTAAATACTAGCTCTAGTATGTCTTGGTTAGAGCTTCCTAGTGATTTCTTTGATTTTATTAAGCAACCTTGGAGTATTATTACCTATGCTTTTGTGCATTATGATTTTATACACATGCTATTTAATATGATTGTATTGTATTTTATAGGTAGAATGTTTATAAATTTATTTAATACCAAACTTGCTTTAAACGTATATTTTCTTGGTGCTATTTCTGGTGCATTATTGTTTTTATTGGCCTATGCATTATTACCAACTGTTTTTAGTTCTGGACACCGTTTAGTTGGTGCTTCTGGAGCAGTTAGAGCATTATTGATTTTTATGTGTGCGTATATGCCTAATATGGATTTACGTGTTTTTACTTTTAATATCAAACTGAAACATGTTGGTATTGTCATCGTTCTTCTTGATTTTATTGGTCTTTTTGGTGGTAATGCAGGAGGGAATCTTGCCCATTTTGGAGGAACCATTCTTGGTTATTTTTATGCTACACAATTAACCAAAGGAAAAGATATTGGTAAAGGATTTGAAGGTTTTATGGATGGCATTACAAACTTCTTTAAAAAGAATCCATCTAGACTAAAAACCGTACATAAAAAGAAAGGTAAAGTTGCTGGTTATACTAAAGATGAGTTTAAAGAGTTTAACAACCAAAAGCAAATAGATATTATTCTAGATAAAATAAGTAAAAGTGGTTATGAAAGTTTAACCAAAGAAGAAAAAGAATTATTGTTTCGAGCAGGGAAGTAGTATTTAGTTCTCAGTCACAGTCACAGTCACAGTCACAGTCACAGTCGCAGTCGCAGTAAAAGTTACAACTAGTTGTTTCAGGCACTTAAAATAATACATGAAAAAATTAAATTTTTTAAATAAAATAGTCTTCTTCTTCAACTCTGTTGCAGCTACTTTTTTATTGCTTTCTTATGTGTTGCCTTTTGTAGCGCCAAAAACATTTTCTATTTTATCTGTTTTAAGTTTAGGTGTTCCTTTTTTAATTATAGTAAACGTTTTGTTTTTTCTATACTGGTTATTAAAAATTAAAAAACAGTTCTTTCTATCTTTTGTTGTTTTAGTAATAGGTTATTTGTCGTTTGGATCTTTGTATAAGTTTTCCAATACAAATGAAGTAAACAATGAAAACAGTCTTACGGTCATGAATTATAATGTTCGACTTTTTAATTTATATGATTGGATTGAAGAAGCAAATACAGATGTAAAACTGATTGATTTTATTAAAGAAAAAGCGCCAGATGTAATTAATTTTCAAGAATACCATCCGAATGAAAATGTAGATTTATCTTTTTTTAAATATAAATTTGAAAAGCTAACTGGAAATAAAATTAAATTCGGACAAGCTATTTTTTCGCAATATCCCATAATAAATTCTGGTTCCGTTGGTTTCCCTAATACTTCTAATAATGCCATTTTTGCTGATATAGTAAAGCATAACGATACGATTCGTATATATAATGTGCACTTGCAATCTTTAAAATTAGATACTAAGGTTAAAGTAGAAACGATTTCTCAAGAAGATTCCGAACGTTTGGTAAAACGTATTGGTAAATCTTTTGAAATGCAACAAACACAAACCGAATTGTTTTTAAAACACAAAAATGCATGTAAGTATAAGGTAGTTATTAGTGGCGATTTTAACAATACGGCGTTTTCATATGTGTATAAAGAAATGAAAGAAGGTTTGCAAGATGCTTTTAAAGTTGCAGGAAATGGCTTTGGTAGAACTTATGATTTTAAATTCTTTCCTACGCGTATTGATTTTATTTTAATTGATAAAGCGTTGCACGTAGATGCTTTTAAAACTTATGATGTGCATTATTCCGATCACTTTCCAGTAATGGCTCGATTGTCTATGATGGATTGATGTTTTAGTTTACAATCTCAGTCTCAGTCTCAGTCTCAGTCTCAGTCGCAGTTTTTAGTTATGGTTACCTTTCAAACGTAGTTAAAAAGCCATCAGCTGCAACGCCATCATCAATAGTTAACGTAGTATTGGAAATGCTAATAACTCCTCTCGTATTTCCATCAATATAGAGTACTTCTGTATCTTCAATTTCTTGAATTTCATACGTATAATTACCTGTATTTAATCCAGAATATATTTGTTCAGGACCAGTAGTCATTATATTATTCTCTACAATTAATTGTTTATTGTTGTCGTTAAAAGTCCAAACAACTTCTCCCCGATTGTAATCGATATCTATTCCTACAAATCCGCCACTTACATTAGATAAGTTCCAGGTGCCATGAATGGCATGTTCTTGTGTTTCGTTTTGGTTGTCATCATCATTATTACAGCATGCTAAAAAGCTTAAGCAAATAAAAACGAATACAAGTGTTTTTTTGAATTGCATAACGTAAAAGTTTAAGGTTATATCTGTTAGATGCGAAAAACAAGTATTGGTTGCGTAAAAACTTCCTGTTTTTTGGAAGAAGTGTTTTTGTGTTACATAAAAGAACAATCCACATAATCTGCAAGCATATGAATACATAAGCCTAATCCAATTAATCTTGTTTTCTTTGGAAGTAATAATAGTACATAAACTACCATGGCATAATAAGTATGTAAAGGATGAAAGTTGATGCTGCATCTATTGGCTTCAAAAATAGGTGTTGCCAGTAAATGGTCTACGTCTATTAGTATTGCTGCTGCCATAATTAGATAGGCTACTTTCCAATTGCTTTTAAAGAAGAGTAAAGCAACTAGTAAAGGCAAACCAAAGTGAATGCCATAATGTAAAATGGATTGTAGCATTATAGGTGTTTAAACTGATTTTCTAAATAATTCAGAGCATTCGGACCTTCATTAAACAGTAAGTCTAAGATGCTTAAATTACCAATAAAACCATGCTTTTCTCCAAATACTTGCGTGTATTGTTCAAAGTTGAAATGAGGTTCTTTTCTAGAGTTTACTAAATATCTAAAGTCTGTTTTGTCGGTTATTTCTTTTTGAAAGCTTTTGGTTTCCAATGTGTTTAAATCTAGTTGTAAGCATTCCAAAATAGTTTTAAAACACTTCAAATTAAAGTTTAAAAGGTTTTCTGCTTTCTCTGTAAATAGTGGTAAAAGCTCGTCTTCATAAAATTCAAAGAAAGGAGAAGTTTTGTATGCAGATTCTAAAGATTTCCAATGTAGCATTTGCCATTTTTCGGTATTATGGATTTTTATATCTTGATACTGCTGTCTTTCCTTTTGCGAATATATTATAGGTACGCTTAATTGTAATTTACCATTTGCACCATAAATAAATGTTCTATTTCTATAGGTTTGCTTTTGGTAATTATCATGCATCTCCAACACAACCTCGCCTGCTTTAAGCATGGCAGTAAAGTGTGCTATGTTTGGGAAGTATGTTGGATGAAGGATAATGTTCATTTTAACAATTAACTATTCGGTTCTTTTCTCTTTTTCCATTTACCATATCCAAACCATCCAAGTAGTAAAATGATAAAAGGAATTAAATAAGAAACGCGTTCTCCGCTTCCGCCAACAGTAGTGAATAAACGATCCCAACGGATTTTGTTTTTTAAGCCAATGCCGTCACTATCAAAACTAAACCATATAAATACTGGTTTACCAACAACGTGATCAAATGGTACAAATCCCCAAGTTCTAGAATCTTGAGAGTCATGTCTGTTGTCTCCCATTAACCAATAGTAGTCTTGCTTAAAGGTGTAGCTTGTTGCAAGAGCACCATTAACAAATATCTGATTTCCTTTTACTTGTAAAGTATTGTTTTCGTATTCTGTAATGATACGTTTATAAAGCGGTAAAACATTTAAATTTAAAGCTACAGTAGCTCCTTTTTTAGGAATATATAAGTTTCCGAAATAATCGTTATTCCAGTTATAGTTTGGATCATGAGGAAAAATACCAGGATTTCGTTTTCCTTCTTCTTCTTTTACAGGAATAATTTGATCTACTTTAGGGTTGTTTTTAAACTTCTCTAAATCGCCTTTATAAATTCCCATAAATTTATAAACATCTTGATCTACTTTACCAACTCTATTTGGGTTCATACCATATCTGTCATGAAGGTATTGCAAGTTAAAATCTTGATTGTTTTTTGTTTTTACTAAATACGAAAATTGCAATTTCGCTCTATCTGGTAATTCGTTTTGTTTTCCGTTTATAAATACATAACCATCGCGAACAGATAAAGAATCTCCAGGTAAACCAACACAACGTTTTACATAGTTTGTTTTCTTGTCAATTGGTTTGTTATAGTTTCTGTCTGGTCTTGGCACAGACATACTATATGAAGTATCTATTGGCCAGTTAAAGACTACAATATCATTACGCTTTATCTTTTGCAACCCAGGAAGTCGCATATAAGGCAAAGATAGTTTGTTGATCCATGAAGTATTTTTTTCTTCTAATCTATCATCATATAAATACGATTTCTTTTTTATGAAAGGAATCGTATCGTGAACCATTGGAGCAGCAATAGTTGTCATTGGTACTCTTGCTCCGTAATGAAATTTACTCACAAATAGAAAGTCACCAACTAATAAAGATTTCTCTAAAGAAGAAGTAGGAATGGTATACGGTTGCATTACATACGTGTGTACTATTGTAGCAGCTACAATAGCAAATAAAATAGAACTTACCCAATCTCCAGATCCAGATTTAGGATGTAAACTTCTATCTTTTACATGTTCTACATCGGTAAAGTAATTCAGGTAATAATTGTAAAAACCTAATGTAATAATTGCTAAAAAAGTATCTAAAGGTTGGTTTTTACCAAAGCTTCTAGCCGTTTCTACCCAGATTACAGGAAACATAATAAGATTAACAATAGGTAAAAATAGTAAAATTGTATAATACCAAGGTCTGTTTATAATTTTCATTAAAACCACAGCATTGTAAACTGGTACAAATGCTTCCCAAGCTTGTCTTCCAGCTTTTACATATAGTTTCCAAGTTCCTAATCCGTGAATTACTTGAATACTAAAGAAAAAGATAAATAATTGCGTAAATGTCATAATTTGTATACTAATAATTGTCTAAAGACAATTGTTTAATTTATGTTAGTGATGTAAACGTTTTGTACGTTACAAATATATTGATAGTTAACTAATGTTTAACACATCTTTCATTGTAAATACACCTGTTTTTCCATGAAGCCATTCTGCAGCTACAACAGCACCAAGCGCAAAACCTTGTCTGTTATGTGCGGTATGTGTAATATCTATAGTGTCTACATCACTTTTATAGCTAATAGTATGTGTGCCAGGAACATCTTCTATTCTTTTAGCGGTAATAGGAATTGCTTTTTCTGTTTCGGTATCTAAACTCCAAGAAGTGTACTTCGTATTTTCTTTAATAATTGCATTTGCAAGCGTAATTGCTGTTCCGCTTGGCGCATCTAATTTTTGGGTATGGTGAATTTCTTCCATAGATACTTTATAATCTTTTAAAGTATTCATCATTTTTGCCAAATAACTATTCAGCTCAAAAAATATATTGACACCTAAACTAAAATTAGAAGCATAAATAAAAGCCCCCTTTTTTTCTTTGCATAAAGAAACCGCTTTCTCATAATCTTCTAGCCAACCAGTAGTTCCGGAGATAACAGGTACATTTTGATTAAAACAATTAGAGATGTTTTTAAAAGCAGCAGAAGGAATGCTAAAATCTATAGCTACATCGGCATCTGTAATATCATAATTGTCATCTATTGCTTTTGTAACAATAGTGTGACCACGTTGTAAGGCTATTTGTTCAATGGTTTTACCCATTTTTCCGTAGCCAAGAAGTGCAATTTTCATTGAAAAAGTATTTTTTTTTCACTCCCTTGCAGAAGGGAATCTGTATGATTTTTGTTTCCGAGTTATCGAAAATCTTATTAATATTTTTCTAAAATTTAAAATTTACCGAGAGTCCAACATCTCCTGTGTTATCAAATTCGTTAATTTTATAATGTGGCATAAAGGTCAGATTTTCATCTACATTAAATTGTAGTAAATGTGCATCTACATTGGCCCAAACAATATTCAATATATAAATTCCAGCAGTTACTAAAAGCGATAATTCTTTGTTTCTTCGAAGTGTTTTTTGTGCTTCTTCTAATCCATCATCGGTTATAGAACCATAAAATTCATCATCTGTAAAGCCAGCTAATCTGCGTTTGTACGCATCGCGATATCGATTGTATTCCTTATGGTTGTCTAAATAAAAATACATTCCGGCACCAAGTCCGGCGTAAATAACAGGAACCTTCCAGTATTGTTTCAAATGAATGTGTCCTAAACCCGGTAAAACAGCAGAGTAAAAAGCAGCTCGAGCAGGAGTTAAAGGGTCTATTGGTTCTCTAGTGCTAATTTCGCCATCGATAACAATACCTTGATCCGCGAGTTGTTTTTTTTCTTTTTTTAGCGCTTTGTTTTCTTCTTCTTTAGATTCCTTTTCTTGGGCTAAAGCCGAAAAACTAAAACAAATGCTAAATATTATTAATATGAAAAGTTTATTTTTCACTTTGTACTAACTTTTTAATTCTATTAAAATCTTCTTCAGAATGAAATGGAATCGTAATTCTTCCTTTTCCATTACTAGAAACTTTAACGTCTATTTTATGACCAAAGTATTCTGAAAAATCTTTCATGCCTTTTTTAACAAACTTTGGCAATTCTTCTTTTAATTTTGGTGGTACACTTACTTCTTGTGTCTCGTTATAGGTTCTTACTAACGTTTCTGTATCTCTAACAGAAAGTTTGTTTTGTAGTATTTTTTCGTAGATATCTAACTGAATCGATTGGTCTTCAATATTAATAATTGCACGACCATGACCCATAGAAATAAAACCATCTCGCATTCCTGTTTGAATGATAGGATCTAGTTTTAACAATCGTAAATAGTTAGCAATAGTAGAACGTTTTTTTCCAACACGTTCACTCATTTGCTCTTGGGTTAATTGAATTTCATCAATTAAACGTTGATAGGATAATGCAATTTCTATAGGATCTAAATCTTGACGTTGAATGTTCTCCACCAAAGCCATTTCTAGACTTTCTTGGTCGTTTGCAATACGAATGTACGCAGGTACAGACGCTAAACCAATAAGTTTACTTGCGCGAAAACGACGCTCTCCAGAAACCAGTTGGTATTTGTTAAATGCTAATTTTCTAACCGTAATTGGTTGTATAACACCTAGTTCTTTAATAGAGGAAGCTAATTCGCGAAGCGATTCTTCATTAAAATTAGTACGTGGTTGAAACGGATTCATTTCTATTAAATCCAATTCTAACTCGACAATATTACCTATTACTTTATCTGCATTTTTGTCTTCTGCATTTTGTATATCGTTGCTTGGGTCTTTTAAAAGAGCAGAAAGTCCTCTACCTAAAGCTTGTTTTTTGGTTGCCTTCGCCATAATCTAGGAGTTTTTTGTAATCACTTCTTTAGCCAAACTTAAATAATTAGATGCACCTTTACTAGCCGCATCATAATTAATTATGCTTTCACCATAACTTGGTGCTTCACTTAAACGTACGTTACGTTGTATAATGGTTGTAAAAACCATATCGTTAAAATGTTTTTGTACTTCTTCTACCACTTGGTTAGATAAACGTAAACGCGAATCGTACATAGTAAGCAGTAAACCTTCAATATCTAATTCCGGATTGTGAATTTTTTGAACACTTTTTATGGTGTTTAATAATTTACCTAAACCTTCTAAAGCAAAATATTCACATTGTATAGGAATAATTACCGCATCTGCTGCAGTTAATGCGTTTAGTGTTAATAAACCAAGAGAAGGAGCACAGTCAATGATAATAAAATCATAATCTTCTTTTACTTCTTGTAATGCTTTTTTAAGCATATACTCTCGTGCTTCTTTATCTACAAGCTCAATTTCAATGGCTACAAGATCAATATGCGCAGGAATAATATCTAGATTTGGTGTATCTGTTTTAACAATAGCTTGTTTAGCTGTGTTTGTGTGTTCTAAAAGTTGGTAGGTACCAATTTCTACTTCTTCTACATTAATACCTAAACCAGATGTTGCATTGGCTTGTGGATCTGCATCAATTAAAAGTACTTTTTTTTCAAGTACACCAAGTGAAGCAGCTAAGTTTATTGAAGTTGTAGTTTTGCCAACACCACCTTTTTGATTAGCAATTGCTATAATTTTACCCATTAATTTCATTTGATTTTAGGAACAACCAAAAATACGATTATTTATGGGTTTATAAAATGGAAGTTGTTAACAGTTGGTTAAAAGAAGGTATTAATTTCTATACGTGGCATAAGTTTAGTGCTTTGAATGCTATTTTACTTCTTTTTTTTAAAATTTCGAACGATTAATCTTACGTGTTATTACTTTTTTATTCATTGAAAGATAAAATATAACAGCTGATTTACAGGGGGTTAAATACTTTTATTTATCTTTAATATCTATTAATCAATTCTTTAATCATGAAAAAAAATAATATTATTTTTCAAAAGGTCCTAATTGTAATCCTACTATTCGCATTTTCTGTATCCGTGCATTCGCAAATAAAAAAGACGGCAAGCGTGGAAGGTATTACAGAATATATGCTAGATAATGGTTTAAAAGTGCTATTATTTCCAGATAATTCAGCACAAACCATAACGGTAAATATTACGTACAAAGTGGGTTCACGTCATGAAGGCTATGGTGAAAAAGGAATGGCGCATTTATTAGAACATATGGTGTTTAAAGGCACACCAAACCATCCAAATATACCAGAAGAATTAACTTCACATGGTGCACGACCTAACGGAACTACTTGGTATGATCGTACCAATTATTTTGAAACGTTTAATGCAACCGAAGAAAATCTTGATTGGGCTTTAGATTTGGAGTCGGATAGAATGTTAAATTCATTTATAGCAGAAGAAGACTTGAAGTCGGAATTTTCAGTAGTACGAAATGAATTTGAAATGGGGGAAAATTCACCATCCAGAGTACTTTTAGACAATGTAAGTAATGCTGCATTTTTATGGCATAATTACGGTAAAACTACCATAGGAAATCGATCGGATATAGAACGTGTGCCAATTGAAAATTTAAAAGCATTTTATAAAAAATATTATCGTCCAGATAATGCCGTTTTAATGGTAACCGGAAAGTTTGAAGAAACAGACATGTTAGCTAAAGTGATAAAGAAGTTTGGTGTTCTTAAAAACCCGGGAGCGCCTTTAAAAGACATACCAACCATAGAGCCTGCTCAAGATGGAGAAAAAAGAGTAACGCTTAGTCGCGTTGGCGATTTACAAATAGTTTCTGCATTGTATCATGTTCCAGCAGGATCACATGAAGATGCGGCTGCGATGGCAGTTGCAGAGTTAATACTTACCGATTCTCCTTCTGGAAGATTATATAAAGCATTAATAAATGAAAAAAAAGCATCTAGCATTTGGTCTTTTACTCCTTTTACAAAGGAACCAGGTTTTATGTATATCAATGTGGATGTACCTTCTGATAAATCCTTATCGGAAGCAGAATCTACCTTATTATCTTTATTAGATAATTTAGCAAACAATCCGGTTACCGAAGAAGAAGTGAATCGTGGAAAAGGAAAATTTTTAAAGGAAGCTGATGCTATTTTTAGAAACTCTTCCCGATTAGGAACTTTTATGAGTGAATTTATTGGAGCAGGAGACTGGCGTTTAGCATTTATCTTTCGGGATCGTGTAGAAAATATGACAGCAGATAAAGTGAATGCTGCAATACAACGCTATATAATTAAAACCAATAGAACGGTTGGTCTTTTTATTCCAGAGAAAAAACCAATGCGCATAGAAATTGAACATACCAAAGATGTTACCAATTTAGTAACCAACTATAAAGGAAAAGAAGGAATGGGAGCAGGAGATGCTTTTGATGTGTCTTTTGAAAATATTCAAAATACATTGAATTCTGGAACGTTAAGTAAAAGTCCAATAGAATATGGTTTTATTAAAAAGAATAATCGTGGTAAAACAGTAACCGTTTCCTTTACAAGTAGAACGGGAAATGAGTCTCAATTAATGAACAAAGGACTTGCGGCGAGTTATACCGCAAAAATGTTGAATAAAGGAACTAAAAGTAAATCGAGACAAGATATTGAAGATAAGTTAAGCGCGATTAAATCTTCGGTTAGTTTTGGAGGTTCTAATGGTAGAATTACAGCAAATGTGAACAGTACTGAAGAACATCTTACCGAAGCTTTATCCTTAATGGCAGACATGCTTAAGAATCCGTTGTTTGATGCTACCGAATTGGATAAGCTAAAAACCGAAGCTTTGGCTGGTATTGAGCAAAATAAAACCGATCCTCAGTTTTTAGCGGTTAGAGAAATGGGATTATTAAATCAGCATTATCCAAAAGGACATCCGCTTTATAGTATGACTATAGACGAAGAAATTGCTGCAATTAATGCCGTTACCACTAAAGATCTTCAAGCATATCACGATGCGTTTTATGGTATTTCAGATAATGCAACCTTAGTCGCTATTGGTAATATTGACGAAGCAGGATTAAAAGATTATTTTGAAAAGGAGTTTGGAGATTTTAAATCCGATTTAGCGTATACCGCAATTAGTGACCCTTATCAAGATAATAAAGCGGTAAACCAAAAAATTAAAACCCCAGATAAAAAGAATGCTATTTCTTTCGGAATATTACCAATGGCAACTAGTAAATATGATGAAGATTACGCAGCGCTTCAAATGGCTGGTGAAATTTTAGGAGGTGGTTTTATAAGTTCTAGAATAGCAAATCGTTTACGCCAACAAGATGGTGTAAGTTACGGTGCTGGCGGAAGAGTTAATGTGGATAATAATAAAACGGATAACAATTCTGCAGCTATGGTTTATGCTATTTATGCACCAGAAAATGCAGCTAAAGTACAACTCGGTTTTACCGAAGAAATCGCTCGTTTTATTAAAGATGGTATTACGGAAGAAGAACTAAAAACAGCTGTAGATGGATGGGTGCAAGAACAAAGTGTATCTAGAGCAAAAGATGGTGAATTGTCTAGAGTTATTAATGATAACATGTATTATGATAGAGATTTAAATTTTCAGAAAAACATGGAAGCCAAAGTAAGTAGTCTTACCGTTGAAGATGTGAATAAAGCGATTAAAAAACACTTTAAGAATTTTGAAAAATGGACCGTTGTAAATGCGGGAGATTTTGAAAGTTTTGAAATTAAAAAAGAGGATAAAAAAGTAGATTAATTTAAGTCACTTTTATAACATAAAACTTGCCGACTAGTAATTATTCTAGTTGGCAAGTTTTTATTTTTGTTAATCTTTACCTCCAAAAAATTCTATGCCGTGTTGTACGTTATTTATTCATAATCGGGGATATGCAAACCTAAAATAAAATTTCTGTTAGCTGTCTAGATGCCATCTTTCTTTTTAAGTATTACCATTCCAGAACCACCTGTGTTTTTTTGAAATTGTTTTTTCTGATGTAAGCTTTGGGTCACTTTCAAAAAAATAACTGTCCATATAATAAGGAATAGTATTAGGTTCTATTTTTTCATTCTGGATGTTTTTCAAATGTTGCGCAAAATTCTTGTGTTTAAGTACCTAATTGAATGTATAAAACACAGATAGAACATTTGCGAAGATTTTAGTAAGCAATAGAGAACCTGGCAATAAAAGATATTCGATGTTATAGCTTGTTTTTATAATTCTGGATTCCGTAATTACATTTACTCTTGTTCAAAAATAACGTTTCTTTCCGTGTTTTTCTTATACATGTTCTTAGGAATAACGGCTCTATTTGCAGTGGCACAATAGTTTTTACTATTTGGGTTTAGAATATAGTCGAGTTGATACGCAATCATTGCATCAAAAGGAATAAGGAAATCCTTCGTATCGCATTGTTCTAAGTCTCCTTTATTAAGTAAATTTAAGACCGTATAGACGGACTCAATAGTACTAAGGCAAAGAGATTCTGGTTGTTGCTTGATAATAAATTTTGATTTTATTTTGTTATCAAAACTCACTCTTTTTAGTTTTTGTAAATTCTTACTTAGTTTAAGTATTTTACGTGCACAAGGCCATGTACCATCAATAAGGAAGACGTGTGGATTATTACCCATAAAAGAATTTATTTCTGAACTTTTTCTTATCGATAAGTTGAAATTATCTTTTCCCGGATAAAGTAAGAAAGAGGTGTTTTTTTCTTGTGTCAAGATTTCATTTACACGATTATTATTGGTAAAATCGACACCAACTATAATTTCTGAATTTTCAAGTTGAAGGTTAGTCATATGTCCGGTACCGTTCTTTTCTTTTTTGTATTCTTTTGGGTGCATAAGAATAATAAAACGAGTATTCGTTTGGAAAGGACTAATGTGTTTGCAAATACATGTGCTGGAAGGCCTCATACATTTGTAGCATTCTATTCTTGGGGTTTTTATTTCTACTTGCAAGGGGATCTTTTATTTTTCTAAGTGGTTATATGGTGTTACAGCACGTATTTATTCCGTAAAATATTTCTCGAAGCTATTTTAGCCTCGTTCACGTACCCGTTTTTTCGTCCGTAATATTTTTTAATTCCAATTCCGTAATCGATTCGAATTTTTGTTCGTAATTTTTAATCCATTTTATGTTTTTAGCATTTTTTCCGATAATTCTTTTTCAGGAAACATTTTATTCAGCAGTTCCTTATTCAAAGCCACAAAAATAATTAGTAAAGTAAGAAATATTGGATTGAACTTAATTGGTCCAATTCCGAATATTATGTTTGAATAATAAATGTCAATCAGATTTAGAATTCCGAGAATCAAAGTCAGTCCGAATACATAAACAAATAGCTTTTTGTTCTTAAAATACAAAAGCGTTGAAATTACAATTAATCCAATTCCAGCGTAATACTTATAATTCAGAGTATAATCTGTAAACAATGTAATTCCGATTGAGATTATCAAAAGAATTATTGAAATCAGAAGTAGCATTATGTCTTTACCTATGGTTTTCGTCATATGTGCTGTAACGGTTAAGTATAACGTTCGTTTCGCCTACGCAGCGCGCGGTTGTCAACAGCTTGATCTTTAGCCTCGGCAACAAATTATTCGGAGCTGCGTGAGACTCAGAAAGGCAAGCGAGTTCGTTTTATTCAGAAACTAAGATAAGTTAATTATTTATAGTGACACGATGTAAGTAAAGTTGCAAGAAATGAGCGTTATGCATTGTTGCCTATAGTTTTTTATTCAGATTTTCCTTTTATCTTTCGTTTATAAAATGAATCCCAGAAAGTTTTATCATATTCCACTCGGTTTAATACTGTTTGTTTCTTTTTACGCCATTCGTATTCAATTTCTTCAACATTCTTTAATTCAAAGTCAAATAAATACGAATCTCTCTCGAAAACTCCATAATTTTTATTGTTGTCTTTGTCTAGAGTTTCGTTATATCTACGATTAAAAAATTTTGTAGCATAAAATTTTCCATTACCAGTAATGTCTGAATAGTAACAAATATTTTCTTCTTTTATAGTGGTTAAAACTATATTTTTATAACTGGCAGATTCTTTAAAGTGTTTTTCAATTTCATCTTTATTTAAGCTAGTTTCCCAATTTTCAATAACTTTTATTATTGCAAAATTATCTTTATTAATATACACTCTTCCAGAATACTCGGTTGGATAAGGTTTATTTGTGTAATTCCATTTATTTCTCTCTGTTTGAAATGCTATAATGTACATTCCCTCATCTGTTGGATTATCTGATTTGACAAATTTCAAATTGAATTTTTTATATTTTCTTTTGTGTAAAATATTCGCGTAGCGAATAGCATTTTGTCTATAATGGAAAAATTGAGATGAGTATTTATAATTTTTTGGATTTATATTTTTATTCCATTTTATATGCTCAACTCTTTGGGTTATTACAAAAGGTGACAAATATCCATCGTCGTAGTCTTTTGTTATTAATTCTAAATCTAATTCAGTTAAGTCATTTTTATTTACCAGAACATTACCATATCTGTAAAAATTAAAAGGTTCAGTAGGGTGATTTAGTTTTTTGTTAGAAATCGCCTTTTTTAATACTGTTTTTGGCGATAAGTAGCTAGTAATAACAACTTCGTTTAAATCTTCAAATTTTGATTTTAAATACGTTATATCTTTTAGTTCTTTTAGTGAAACTGTTTTAGTTTCAAAACCCATTGACGAAATAGCAACAGTTGCATTTTCTAGTATTGTTTTCTTAATTGGTAATTCGTAAAAACCATTTTCATCTGCTACTCTGTAGATTTCTTCTTTTTTTATGATTAAGGTAGCAAATGGAATAGGTTCATTATTCTCTTTATTAACTAATTGTCCTTTTAGTATAACATTTTCGCCTATTTCGATTTGCTCTATTTTTTTACCTAAAGCTACTTGTTTACTAGAAATGTGAATGCTGTCTTTTATTGTCTCTAATTTTGGTAATGTTGCATTTTTAAAAAAGATATAACCATCGTGTAATTGGTCTAATCTTGCATTTGTGAAATCGATGAAGTTTAATAACCTAGTTTCTTTTAATGATTGTATTTCTTTTTGGTTTGAGGTTACAAAGAGGTAAGGCTTGTTTAGATTATTCAATTCATACTCAAATGAATTAATTTTAATTGGTGTTGAATGCCATTTTTTAGTTCCTAAATCAAAAAGTGAATCGTTTGCGTGAATTGTTGCTAAGCTATAAGATTTGTCATTTAGTTCTTTATAAATATAAGAACCCATTGAAATAAATTCTTTCGCAATTGGTTTTGTAATACTTGAATTATCGTTCATAATATGAACATTATCTGCCCAACAAATAATTTTTTCGTTTGGATTTCTATTCATGTAACTCAATAGATTATCAGCCATTTGTTTATCTCTGATATTGTCATTTGCATTACCGAAATCTGTTGTCAAGATTTCTTTTTTATTGTAATATGCGTCTTGTGAACAAGCTAAAAGACTTTTGGTAAATTGTTTCCAATTGTAATTGGTTTCATTGGCATCTAAACCTTCTATTAGCTTTATAATTCTATTAACTTCTTTTTCGTAAACTTTATACTTTATATCATCTTCCTCAACTGTTACATTTTCCAAAACTCCTTCTATGATAATTCCAAAATCATCTTCATCTAATTTTAAAGTAATATTCCGTCTTTCTAAATAATCATAAAAATCTTCTACAAATTGCGAACTATTAATGACTTGTGAGTCAAAGCCAATAACTTTTAAATTGTTTTTTTTAATATAGTTTACTACTCTTTGAAATTCTAACGTGCTAGACCAAACTCCCCAAATTGCATTATTAAAATCTTTGGGATTAAAACCATTTTTGTTCATTTTCCATATGTCGTACATTGAAGATTCCATAGCAATAGTTGTAAATCCTAGTTCTTGATGAAGGTACTCCAAAACTCGAGCTTTCATCTCAAAAATATTTCCGTACATATGAGTTTGCTCTCCAAGCATTACAAGTTGTTTTCCTTGCAATTCATTTTTTAGAAACGTTAAATCTTTGTATTCTTTTGATTCTGGTGGAAGAAGTTCTATCGTTTTTAATTCTTGTGATTGAGCTATTGTCAAAAACAAGCAAGAAATTAGGGTGAAAATTATTTTCATTTATTGTAAACTATCTTAATGTTTTAATTCTTGTTCTTCGGGTGGTCAATATTATTGGCAACGGTTTTGTGTTTGATTAGTGGCGTGTTTTAGTAACTAATTTAGCAAATAAAAACCGAATAGAAAATCTGCGAGGATTTTCGTAAGTAGGCTAGAACTAGCAATGGATTATATACGTTGTTATGCACTGACTTTATTGTTCTTTTTTATTCGACCTAGATGTATTTATATTTGCATTTACAGCCTTTTTAGGAATCGGTTTCTTTTCTGTATTTAGAATAATTCCTCTCCTATTGCTCCTTGTTGAACCGTAAGAAGTTGCCTTTGTTTTACTTGTACTTTGTTCTGAAATCTTCTTTTTCAAGGAAGCAATGTATGCATTAAATACCTGTTCTTTAGTTTTGTATTCTTTACCCATATGACCTTCAATTCTATAAAATTCATTTTTAAATTTTTGAACTAATTCTTTTCTGTTTTCAGGTTTTATTTTGGATTCTAATTCATTAACCTTATCAATTAATTCAAAATTATGTGGATTAGCAATTGGTTTTTCAAAATTCTCTCTGTCTGTAATTACAGTTATCCATTTTGTGTCAAATGTTGTTTTTAAAGTAATTGAGTATATCTTTTTAGACTCATTTGAAGGTACTTTAAAATCAAATACTTCAAAACTTTTACATTCTATACATCTTGTTTCTATAAGTCCTTTTAATATCACTTTTTCAAGTCCTTTTTCTTTAGTTGCTTTTTCAACTATTGGTGTTATTACTTTAGCAATATATTCTGAACGTTCTATATCTGTTAAAGCACTTATTTCTTTTAAGTCCTCAACTGCTAAAGCAGCGCCTGCGATAGGTACAAATCCATTGTTAATTCCTGCTTCTTTTATAATAATATCAATTCCTTCTACAGGAGTATTTCCTCCTGATAGTAGTGTAAAACTTAAAGAAGCGAAAATTCCAATTGTTAAAAATAATAGTAGCGATTTTTTCATTAGGTTATATTTTTAGTTAATAATTTATAGTAGCATAATTTTAATGCCAGGTTCGGTTTTCAGTTTGTGCCTAACGTTTATGTATAAGAATAGTTGCGGTTTTGTGTGCGAGGATTTTCCGCAGGAAAATCAGAAGTAACAAAAGTGCACTGTTCATTGTTTAAGCACTAATCTACGCATTATTTTTATGCGTTGTTAGGCAACGTTTTTCAATTGTATTCGATTGTTCTTTCCCAAACTATTCCCAATTCTCCGTTTGAGAATCTTTTTTTTGTAATCCAATTATTGTGATTATCATATTCGTATGTGAAAGAAGTTTGATGTTTTTGATTTCCTTCTTTGTCATACCACTTTTGAATTGTCATATTTTTGTTTTCGTCATATTCGGAAATGAATTTGGTGTAATCTCCGTTCGGTCTTGTTAAGTCAGATTCTACTTCATTTTTATTTTTGTCGTATTTAAAAGTTCTAACATCTTTAATTGAGCCATCATAATTTAAATCAGTTTCTTTAATTAATTGACTTTTAGAATTGTATTTTTTAATTGTTTTAAAAGTATTATTTGATGAGACACTTTTGCTCGAAATGGATACTATGTTACCACTTGAATCATATTGATTCTCTTGAATAGAAATCGGTTTATCTTGCGAATCAAAGTTTCTAAAAAAAACAATATTTCCATTTTTATCAATTTCTGTTTTGCTGGAATTTTTTATATTACCCTTACTATCAAATGTAGTTCTCTTGATTAATTTACCATTTCCGTTTTTTGTTAATATGGTCTTTTCGTAAATCGTTCCATCAGTTTCATATTGCCAATATTCAATTATAATTCCTTTCGGATTGTAGATTTCCTTTCTATTTGTTTTTTGTTTAAGAGCATCTTCTCTTAATAATTCACCACTTCGTTTTGCGCTATAAGACGCTTCAACAATTTCTTTAAAAGTTGGTTCTTTTTCTGTGTCAATTTCTTGAGTATATGAATAATTACAAATTAAAAAGATTGTTAATATGTTCAGTATTTTTCTCATTTTCGTAATGTTGCCTAACGGTTTTGTGTATGATTAGTGGTGTGTTTAAGTAACTAATTTAGTAAATAAAAACCGAATATAAAATCCGAACGGATTTTTGCAAGTATTCTAGAACTAGTAATAAATTATATAGGGTGTTAGCAACTAGCTTTTAATTTTCGCTAATTAGTTTTTTCAATTGTTCTTTTGCTCCTTGTCCAGGTCGATTTGCAAATCCATTTGCTAATTTTCCATTTGGATTGTAAATTAAATAATGAGGAATTGTTTTAATCCCTAGTTCTTCGATAACTTTGGAGGCATTTCCATTTTCGATAAAGAAATTTTGGTTTTTTGATATACCATCCGATTCTATTGCCGATTTCCATTTTTCTTTTTTATCATTTAAACTTAAATAAATGAATTCAATATTTTCATTCTCAAGTTCTTTTTTCAGTATAATAGATTTTGGCATTGTTTCTCTACAAGGTCTACACCAGCTTGCCCAAACATCTATATAGAGCCATTTTCCTTTATTGTTGGATATGACATCTGAAAAAGTGATTGTATCGTTTTTAAAATTAGTTAAAACTAGTTTCTCTGATTTACTAAAATCTAATTTATATTTCTTTTGCAATTCATTTATTTTTTCTGGATTTGTGGTATTCTCAATTAACTTGTTGAAATATTTTTCTTTGTCTTTAACTCTAAAGTTTTGTGCAATGCCGTCATATGTATTAACTAAAAGATGATTTTTTGCAGTTTGGTTGAATCTTTTATCGTTTAGAATAGAATCAAATCTAACTCTTGAATCTATATAAAATGCACCAGAGTTTATATTGTTCTCTTGAATAAAAGAAAGGTCATATTTAGAAATATTGTTTAAATAATCTCTGAAATATGAAAAATTCATTAAAGAGTCGGTTTTTGATAAATCCAAACTGTAAATAGTTTCAATATTTTCTTTATTAGAAAAAGATTTATTTTTTTCTAGCGCTTTCTTTATTATTTTATTGTGTTTATGTTTTTCTAATAACCCTTTTAATATTTCTTTACGATAAACATAGTTGTCATTTGAAATTAATTTCTCTTTTTGTAATGAGTCTAAAAATTTTATTTCTCTTTCTCCATCTTTAATTGCTTGTTGGTAAAAATGAACAGTAGTTTCTTCCATTGATTTTTCCTTACTTAATAAGAAACCAAGAAATATTTTATGATGACTTGGATATTTGTTGTCAAATAATTCTTTGAGTCTAAAATTATTATAGTTCAGTTCAATATCATTAACTACGCGATTAGTGATTTTAGCAATTGGTATTTTATTTTCATACTCAATAACAATGGTATCTCCATTTTTTATTAAATATGTATTAGGTATAGAGGTATATGTATAAGTGTTTAGGGTACTTAATTCCAAATAATCTCTATAATATGGAATTATTAAGGTATCGATTCCGTTCGCTTTAGGTTTCCAATTTCTTATATTGTTTTGTGAATCGAAATAAGTAAATGAAGGACTTTCAAAAATGGAGTAAGGTCCAGATTTTTCATTCGATTGCTGTCCAATACTATCTTGTTTTATATAGTGTTTGTATGATTCAGGTGAATATTTTGAAATTAAAACAATTTGTTTTGGTTTCTCTTTTAATATTTCCTCCGTTATCTTTTCGGTTGTGTTCTTACAAGATATCAGAGCTAAAATTAGAAAAATAATGTTTATTCTGTGTTTCATTTTTTAGCTTATTGCCAACGTTGTTGTGTATGCTTAGTTGCCATTATTATTTGTTAGATCTTCCAATAAGTGAGTTGCAGTGGATTTTTGGATTAAGATGATTGCGTCAAATTCACTTTTCTCATGATAAAATCTAGAATTTTTCGATTTATGATTTCCATTTTTATCGGGATAATAAGCAGCACCAATGGAACTTAGTTCTATGTGTTTTTTTTGTGGCAAATATGAACAGTTAATAAATACTGGGCTTTTTAGAGTTCCATAATTAGTTATAAAACTACTCTTAAGAAATGGGGTAACTGTAACTGGACCTAAAGTATATGTATCACCTTCTAGGTTTTTTAAAGAATTACTATCCGGAAAATAAGCATTAAAAGTGCCCTCTTCAAAATCTTGACCGATTACAAAATACTGGCTACCCATTTTCTGTTTTAAGTATCCTCCTGCACTTCCTGACTCTTTTTTCTTACCTTCATTAAATATAGATTTCATCACATGTCCATTGTGTGCCCAAAAAAAACCTTTTGTTAAAGTGTTTTCATTTTGATAAAATAATATGTTTTCTGCCATTTTTTTATCTCTATAATCAGGTTTTTTACCCAATTTGTTTTTTCCATTTATAATTTGGGTTAAATGACGAAGCAAAATAGTATAGGTATATTCGTCTTTCTGGTTAAATACACTTATGTCAATTGCTTTTTTTTCCGCCCAAGTTGTTTTATATATTTCTAAGTCGTCTGATTTATTTACTTGATGAAAATTAGTGTTTAACATTCTTTGATAAATATTGTCATCTGTTGTTGACAGGTTATATTTTCTCAAAATATTATCCATTTGTGTTATTGTTTCTAAATATTGTTGCATATCCACTCCAACAAAATTGAGTTTGCTAATGGGGTTTTCTAAATTATAGGCTCTCATCCATTTTATTAAAGCAACCATTTCATATGTTTGCCATGGCCATAAACCTATTTCCTTAACCACCTTTATGGCATCATCTTTTTTACCATGTATATATGCATTTGCACGTAAACAACTTGCGTAATCAGCCTCTAAAAAAAAAGTATTAAACTGATGGTTTTCTACTAGATATTTAAACATTCTATGTCGCATTGTGAAAAATTCATGCGTGCCATGTGTAGATTCTCCCATACCTACTAAAGTAATATCATTAAAATAAGAACTTAATTGCTTTAGGTCATTATCATTCTCGGTCACTTTAGATGTAGATAATTCTACATGTTTATTAAGGTCTTGAGAATTCATTTTTTTACCTGAAAAAAGAATAAATCCTAATATTAATATATATTTCCCCATCATTTATTTTTGTTTTAGAGTCTACTAATAAAATACTTACAACGGTTTTGTGTATGGTTTGTTGTGTTTTTAAGCACTAAATGCAGCAAATAAATAACAGTTAGAAAGTCTGCGAGGACTTTCATAAGTAGGTTAAAACTAGTAATTAATTTTATGGGTTGTTAGCCTTTCGTTACTAATTTCTTTTAATTGGTTTAAAGTTTATTTAAGTGAAATACTCTTTCATTTTTAATAATTATTAAAGATGTAATTTCATTCGAGCTATCTCTTATAAACTCTCCTTTAAAGTAAATATCCGTTTGTCCAAATATCTTATCTATTGTTTCAAAATAGTAATAATCCATATCTTCAAGATCTCCATCAAAAATGCCTACTAGGTCATTGTCTTGTATCTGAATTTTATAGTTTAAATCTGGAATTGGACCACCATAACCTTCAACCTTTACAACCTTAAAAGTACCCACATATTCATTTAGTTGTGCCATTGTTAGATGAACTAAATTATGTGGTATAAAATCGGGAATCGGTTCATTACTTTCAATAAGTGTGTTAATATGTTTGTATGCATTAATTGCGTTTTCTCTAAATGGCATAACATGTGTTAAAGTCAAGTTTTGCCAGCCAGCATTTTGATATAGAGCTACATCATTTTTATAGTACGGGTCATTTAGGAAAAAATCAATCATCTCATCTTCTAATTGAGGCTGATCTAATCTGTAATACCAATCTTTACTTTTTGCTAACTCGTCCATCACTTTATCTGTAATCAAGTCCAATCGATTATCGAACTTGTCTATTTCGTATTTGTTATAAATATATATATCGTGTAATGGCTCTATAATTGCTTTTAGATTTTTTGGAACATTATCAACATTTTCTATGAGGTTGGTATATCCATTTGCATGAATTTTCATGTGGAAAGCGTTCATAATAGCGAATCTTAAAAAAAGTTGATTATCATTTTTATAATCATCATATGTTAGTTTATCGGTTTGTACTAAGTTGATGATGGAATCTTTTGTTTTATAATAAGCAATTAGTTCGTCCGATTTTTGAATATCTAGTCCTAAATCATTTTGTACTTCTTTTAAAATAGAAACAATCTTATTTTCGGTTTTACGCTGTTCGTTTTTATTATTTATTTGAAGTGCGATAAGAATACCAATAATAACAAGTACAATCTCGCCTATAGCGTACAGTACGTATTTGCTAAATTTATTTTCTGAAAGTAGGTTTTTGCGAATTTTTCTAAAGAATTTTATCATTTGGCTAACGGTTTTGTGTATGCTTAGTTGCCTGTTTAAGCAACTAATTTAGCAAATAAAAAACGAATAGAATATTCCGCAAGAATATTCGTAAGTCGGCAGTAACCAAGCCATTAATTTTACACGTCTTAAGTTTGTCTTTCATTAAATTTAACTAATAAATAGAAAGAACAAATGAGAGAAATAAGATTAGTATACAGGGTGAAGCTTTAGACTTCGACAACATTGATAATCCTCTCTCTTTTACTACTAAGATTTCGTTTAGTTCTGTGAGACCTAGATCTCGTTTTCAAGTTGTTGAAACATCAGTAGCTATGTTCTTTCCAAAATGCAAGTTGTTATGAATAAATATAAAGAAATTTATGGAATAGACATCAGTAAAGATGTCTTTGATGTTTATGGTTCAAAAAGTGGGCATAATCAATTTAAAAATGATGCAAAAGGTTTTGTAAGCTTTGTAAAACATTTACCAAAAGACGTTTTAATAGTCATGGAAGCTACAGGCTATTATCATTATCGTTTAGCACAGTTTTTATATAAATCAGGAATTAGCGTTTCTGTAGTAAATCCATTATCTGTAAAGCGATTTATTCAGATGAAATTAGCTAAGGTAAAAACAGATAAAAGTGATGCTAAAGCAATAAGTGAATATGGTGAAATGAATGATGTCCCATTGTATTCCGCTTTAATAGATGTTCAGAGTGAGTGTTTACAGTTGTTTAGACTATTGGATATTTATATAAAACACAGAACAGTGACAAAGAATAAACTAAAAGGAGAAGAAGTTTTAGGAATTCCTTCAAGATTTGTTTATCGTTCTTTAACTAGAAATCTGAAGCATTTAAACAAAGAGGTTTTAGTATTGGAATCTCGTCTATTAGCATTAGTAAAACAAGATCAGCAGCATCAATTAACATTGATAAAAAGCATTCCAGGAATGGGAGTTAAAACCGCTTTGTTTTTAATAGTAGTAACCGATGGATTTAACAAGTTTGAAAACGCATCACAGCTATGTAGTTATGTTGGAATTACTCCCACTATACGAAAATCAGGGAGTAGTGTAAGAGGTCGAAGTAGAATAAGTAAAGTAGGTAACAAGAAACTAAGGAATTTATTGTTTTTATGTTCTTTTTCAGCGTGTAAGCACAATAAGGCTTGTAGAGAGATTTATGAACGATTAGTAGCTAAAGGGAAAAGTAAGAAGCTGGCATTAATAGCAGTAGGTAATAAGCTATTAAAACAAGCTTTTTCTATAGCAAAGAGTGGACGACCTTACGATGAAAACTTTGTTTCAAGGTTAGTTTAAAATTACTAGTTTTTTAACTCAGTTCTTTGTTAGCCATCTGGCATTTCTTTCACGTTGTATTGAATGTCCTTAATCTTTAATTTTAGCCAAGTCCATTTGCCACTTTCTAATTTCCAACTTGCTTCGCATTCGATAGGTATTTTTATTCCATTCCGTTCTTCTGTTTGTGTTGCAATTACAGTCCATTCGGTTGGTTCTACTGCATTGGAATCTTGAAAACGCATTGCAACAAATTTTTTAAAGTTTCCTATTTCATCAAAGTGGAATTCTCCCGAACCTTTTGCTCCGTTATATTTCATAGTTGCTTTAGCGGAATATTCATCCAAAGATTCCCATTTAATATATGGACTTAAAGACGCTGAAGGAAACCAAACTATTTCTGCTAAATATCTTTGTAAGGTAGCTTGGTCAATTTTATCGCTGTTTTTGGCATCTGCTACAGAAATTAGCGATAATAACTTTATTATCATTTCTCCATTTCCGTTCTCAAATTTATCTCGACCAACTACGCTAAAAATTGAATTCATTTTAGTATTAATGTTCCAATTAAATGCTGGCGGATTTATCGTAAAATATTGTTCCGCTTTTCCATTGTTCCAGTTTTCTTGGTCGGGACTTAATTTAAGTTGTAATTCTTGAGTCAAATGCACATTAGAAATTGGACTTTTACCAATTGTTCCGCTGTTAATCAGCCACTTTTGTACAATTGAAGGTAATTCCGAAATAGTCTCTTTTGTAATTACTATTTCACTAACAGCCTGTGAGTTTTCAAACAGTTTTTTCCTTTCTTCGACAATCTTATTTTTAAAACTAAAGTTTGAATAAGCTATTATTACAGAAACGAGAATTATTAGGTTTGCTATTGTACCAAATTTTGCGTCAGACCAATAATTAAAAATCAAAACTTGTGAAGCAATTACAGCCAAAAATCCACTTAACCACCAAAAATGGGACTGAAAAATCAATAAAATCATTGTAATTGCAAAAATAACAAATGTCAATAACCATATTAATCCAAAAGTTTTAGAAATCGGTTGTGAAATAGCATTAAATTCAGATATGCCAAATGCTTTCAGAAATCCGAATAAGTGGATAATTCCGTGTATTCCAATTAATATGATTAAAGCTATTCGCATACTTTTTTTCTGCTTGTGGCTAACGTTGATGTGTATGATTAGTTGCGTGTTTTAAGCACTAAAGTTAGCCAATAAAACCGAATAGAAAGTCCGCGAGGACTTTCGTAAGTAGGCTATAACCAGCAATTAATTATACACGGTGTTAGGCACAGTTATTATTTCTGTTTAATGATTTCAATTAATTTATTCAGTTGATAATCTTCTTTTAGGAATATTTGGTCTAAACTTCTTTCTATTTTAATGTCAGGTTCTGTTCCAATTCCATCTAATATTTCACCGTTCTTTTGAAAAGAAACCATTGTGCTTATTTTTCCACGTAATTCTGAATTTGGTAATTCAAATCTTTCGCTATTTCCACTTGAACCATCAGTATTTACTCCAACTATTTTTATGTTTGGTAAATCCTTAAATACAGAAACTAAAACAGAAGCAGCACTAAAACTCCTTTCATTCGCAAGTATATAAATTGGTTTATTGTAATGAAATTTGTCTTTGGTAATTTTCTGACCATTGAGAATATAATAATGAAACTCACTAAATTTTTCTTTACTCAAATCATACATTGGCTTAAATGAATACATAAACTTGTCAACTGCATTTTGCTCTTTAATGTCTAAATCATCTTTTGATAATAAATAACGACTTTGTAGTCTCTCTTTAAGTTCTTTATTTAAAGGTAGTTTTCCTCTTTGTTTGGTTGCATTAACAACATAAATAGAATCGGGATGAATAAAGTAGCCAGCTAATTCTTGAATTAAGTCACGAGTTCCACCACCATTATCTCTAACATCTATAATTAAGGCATCACTTTTTTTGGAGTTTGTCATAAATTCATTTAGATATTCAAAGAAAACTGGACAACTCTCTTTTTCTAACATTTCGCCAATTTGGATATAGCCAACATTATTGTTTAAACTGAAAAACCTTTTGATGAAATCCTTATTGTTATACTCTTCTTCTTTTACACGAAAAGTGCTTTTAAAAAAACGTTCATCCCATAATGTTGCTCTGTTTTTTCCATCAACAAGTTTTACGCTTATTTCTTTTTTGTTTCCTTTGTCGTCAGATAATGTTATCGGTAACGGATTTGGCAACTCTATTTTAAGTATTCTAAAAATAGTTTCAATGTCTCTTAAATCTCTAATAGCATTCGTTATATAAGCATCTTTAGGTGCAAGGATTTCTCCAATTTTGATTTTTGGCAGTATTTCTTGGATAGGTGTGCTATTAATAGAATGTAAATATGGAAATTCTGAATTCCAAAATTTATATTCTTTAATTTCTTTGTAATAATCGACCACCAAAACTTTTTCCTTAAATGGTGCAAATGCAAGTGTTAGATAAAGTGAATCACGTATGTCATAATCTTTTATATACGAATGTCGGTCTCCTATTTTTCCAATAGTTTTGGATAAAAATAGTCCAAAATCAAATTGAGTGATTTTCTTGTCAGTTACAGAATTTAAATAATTTTCAAAATCTACTCTGTAGTCGTATCCGTTTAATCCTTGATAGGAAGATTTGTTCTGAAGAATTTCATCAACAATGGTTAAATCCTTTTCGATTTGAGCTTTGGATAAATATTCAGTTTCACGTTGAGCCTTGCAAGAAAGCGTGAATATTGATAATAAAATGACTATGTAGATTTTCATTGGCGATTTTTTTTAATAGTGCCTAACGTTTTCGTATATGGTTTGTTGCGTGTTTTAAGCAACTAATTTAGTAAATAATAACTAAATAAAAAGTCCTCACAAACTTTCGTAAATAGGTGAGGACTTAGCAATAAATTATATACGGTGTTGTGCGTTCGTTATTTATTATCCGAAATTATTGTTTCAGCGTTTTCATTTGCAGGATTAAGCTCTAATGATTTTTTATATGCTTCAATTCCATCTTCTTTTTTTCCAAGTGCTAAAAGACATTCTCCCAAGCTATCCCAAGTATTGAAAGCATTAGGATATAATTCCGTATTGAGAGTTAAAATTTTTAAAGCATTTTCATAATTGTCTTCTCCCATTAAATTATATCCAAAGCCATTAATTCCATTTTCAGAAATGTCGTATTTAGTGTCATTTTTGTTTTCTTCTTTTATTATTCTGATAATCTGATCAACAGATTTCCCTTGAGAATAGAGGTCATATAATTTTTTCTGATTAATACGCTTAACTTTCTCTTTTTGTTCCGCCAAAGTTTCTACGCCATATTCGATTCGTTCGGCATCCGAAATTTTTGTAGTATCCATTCTTGCAATTTGCCAAGGTTCACCTTTTCCATATTTATGATATTGAGTACCATAAATTTGCAGTTCATCTTTACTTAATAAATATCTGTCAATTGCTGCTGCTAAAAGCCATTTGTCAGCTGTAGAATCAAGCTCTATTGATTTACGCATCATTTTAACTGCCATTCCGTACGCAGTAGAATCTCCTCCGTGTTGATAAACCATAGCTGCATTACGATAGTCTTTAGAAGTCCTAACTTTATTTGAATCCAAAAGTTGATAAACCCTTAGTTCTCTCAAACTGTCTCTTTTTGAAACAACACTCCAGTCAATATTCTCTCCTGCTTGTCTATCAGCTTGGTCGTTTTTATAAATTTCAACTAATTCAGCATTATCCTCAATTACTTCTTTTAATTCGGTTTGTGAATTTTCATTATTCGTTTTACAAGAAACAAATCCGAAGATTAAAATGATTAATAAGGTCTTTTTCATATGGTTTGGTTTAATGACGCACAACGTGTTTCTTTAGTTTGTAATAAATATCTTTATATAGAAAAAGAGGAGAACTATAACGTGTTTTAGAATAGTGATCCAGTACACGTACGAGTCCTCTCTTTCTATACAGTTGCGAAGAACCATTTGGAATACCAGGAGAATAAACTCCCGATAAAGGAAGTAGTTAAAGCAACATATTTATTCACTCTAATTGTAAAAATATGAAAAATTATGAAGAAGTAGTCGGAATTGATGTATCAAAAAAGACGATTGATGCTTATTGCTATCATGGGCAATTACACAAGGAGTTTGTTAATGATTTAATAGGTTATAAAAGTCTATTAAAATGGGTTTCTAAAGAGACACAATCAAGCAAGGTTTTTTATTGTTTTGAGAATACGGGTTATTACTCCTTAAAGCTAGCCCTTTATTTACATGGTCAAGGAGTTGTTTATGTAGAAGAAAGTCCATTGAAAATCAAGCGTTCATCTGGGATTGTAAAAGAAAAGACAGATAAATTGGATTCGAGTATAATCGCTCGTTATGCTTGGCTTTATAGAGAAGAGTTGAGTCCAAGTACAGTAAAAAGTATGTCTCATTTAGAGTTAGGGAGGTTATTAGCTTTACGAGATCAATTAGTAAGAAACAATGCAGGTCTTAAAGGAACATTAAAAGAGCTGAAAGTGCTTTTGTCCAGTCCAACAACCGATTCTGGTTGTATAAGCTTAAAACGAAGTATAGACTACTTGTCAAAGCAAGTAAAAGGTATAGAGTCTAGAATTAAGGAAATCATTTCAGGGGATGATTCTATGAATAAAAATCACGAATTACTTACAAGCCTCAAAGGTGTTGGTTTGGTTGTCGCTTGTCAGCTTATTTATCATACAGGAAACTTTACACGCTTCGATAGTTGGCGTGCGTTTTCAAGTTATTGCGGCACAGCACCTTTTGAGCATCGCTCTGGAACCAGTATTCACCGACGAAAACAATGTCATTATTTAGGAGATAGAAAGATGAAAAGTTTATTAAGTATGGCAAGTGTAAGTGCTATACAACATGATAGTGAACTACGATTGTATTATCAGAGAAAATTAGCAGAAGGAAAAGATAAAATGCTTGCTATAAATAATGTTAGAAATAAATTAATAGCAAGAGCTTTTGCGGTTGTAAAAAGAGGAACACCTTATGTAGTTCTTCAACAATATGCGGCTTAAAAAAAAGACTAATTTATTAGGATTTGATCTTGGAATACGTATATGGTTTGTTGCGTGGTTAAGTACGTAATTTAGCAAATAAAAACCGAATAGAAAATCCGCGAGGGTTTTCGTAAGCAGGCTAGAACTAGCAATAAATTATATACGGTGTTGGCATTTCGTTATTTTTTCATTTCAAATCGAGTATCAATTCGTTTATAAACCATTCCATTTTCAGGACTTGACCTTTCTTTGTCGGTTACAAATATTCCTTTGAACTTGTATAAAATGAAACCTAAATTATCAATACTTCGTGGAAAGACAATTCTTTTTATTGGACTATTTATTAAATCGTAATAATGAGTGTCTTTTCTGCCTTCTATTTTACATTTTTCTATTATAGTCTTTCCGTCTTCAATCATTTTGTTATCCCAATCTGCATTTTCGTAAAACTTCGGAAACCATAAATTATGATTTTCATAAACTTTACTTTTAAACCAAGCTCGTTGAACACCTTTATAGTTCTGTCCTAAACAATTACTTGCATCTAAAATTGTTCTAAATGCTGGATTTTCTTCAATATCCAAATAACCTTTTTCTCTGTGAAAGTTTGGATTAAATTCTTTTTCTAAATCCCAAGGTTTGAATGTATTGTTTTTAATTTTTGCTAATCGTAAATTTTTTACATTCTCAATTATTTTGTCAACTTGTTCATTAATGAAATTAATGTCATTAGTTATTTTGACTCTTTCAATTTTATGATTAGTAGCTTCGATTATATCAGTTTCACGATTTATGTCAAGTTCTTTTTGTTTGTTATGAAACGGTTCGTCAATTTCAATATGCAAGTTAAATTGTGGAAAATACATATCAGTTAATGCGTGTCCATTTGGTCGATTTACATATTGTTGAGTTGTAAATTTTATATCACTTTGATTAATTCCGTGCCAAATTCGAGTAATTACATAATTTTCAAAATTCTTTTTGTTCGTTTTGGAAATCTGCTTAATAATATAATCTAATTCTGTCAATTTTAAGTTCTGTTTTTAATGAATGCCAACGTTGTTGTGTATGATTTGTTGCGTATTTTATGTAGTAAAGTTAGTAAATAAAACACGAACCAAGAAAGTCCGCGAGGACTTTCGTAAGTTGGCTAAAACCAGCAATAAATTATACACGGTGTTGGCAAATCGTTTTTATTTTATGCAATCTGAATTCCTATTAATAAAGTTCCAATAATTATTATCAAAAGTCCAAATGTAAATAATTTGTCAGATTTTTTCACTTGTGGGTTTTTTGCTCCAATTCTTTCATTTACTTCTCCTGAACCTCGTAAAAATAGAATAAAATCTCTATTATGGATATTTTCACTTATTCGTTTAAAAATTCTGTCAAATGTCCAATAAATTAAAGGAATACATAATCCCAAATATAATATTCGGTCAGCTTTAAATTCAGATTTAGAGAATAAAATTTCAGACAGTCCAATTAAAAAAAGTCCAATAGTAATTGTCCAAACTATTTTCGGTTTCATCCATTTTGCCTTTCTTGTATATAGAAGAAAGAAACAAACTCCGATTGCAATTCCAATTCCGATTGTGGCGTTATTCAATTAGATTTATAGTTTTAGGTTATTATTAAACTTAAAATTCCAAGAGCGATAGTAATTAATAACATTATTCCTGAAAACTTTCGCAAATTATTCGATTTTCGTTTTAAGTTTTTAGTCGGATTTTCGACTTTCCAACTTATTTTAAACATTGAGTTTAGCATTAATTCATAAGAAGAAAACGAAAATGGATTAAGAATAGGAAAAAGTGGATATTTGTTTTTGTCTGTTGAATAGTAAATCCAAAGATTCATATAAATTCCAATTCCAAATGAAAAGAAAGACAGAGCAAATGTCATAAAAATAATTCCTGATAAAATTTCATTCATATGTTTTCGAGATTTCTCTCTAATGTCTTGTCCTGAAATATGGCTACAGGTTAAAATTGAATTAAGCTGATAATTTATATACCATATTTGGTGTTTTATAATCTAAAGATAAATGTAATCTTACTTCATTGTACAAATTAATTGCATTTTTTGCAGCTCTCTTTGCGTGACTCACGTTATCAAAGGTTTGGTCTAAATAAAATTCATCTTTTAAAATTCCATTTACACGTTCTGCCATTGCGTTTTCGTAACAATGATTTTCTTCAGTCATACTAATATCTATCTTTTTTCTTTTAAGAATTTGTGTGTATACATTGCTACAATACTGTATTCCTCTATCCGAATGATGAATAAGTTGCTTAATGTTTTTAGCTTGATAAATTGCCTTCTTAAGCGCTCTTACACATCCATTTAACTCTAAACTATCACTTAGGTCATAACCGACTATTTTTCTGGAATGCATATCTGTTATTAAAGCCAGATAACAAAAGCCCTTTATGGTTCTAATGTATGTGATATCAGATACCCAAACTTGGTTCGCTCTAGTAACTTCTAGGTCTTTTATAATGTTATTGTATTTATAAAAACGATGATAAGAGTTCGTAGTTCTAGCACTGGTTTTCTTTCTAAGTGTAAGCATATTATATTTCCTAAGTACTTTGAATAGTGTATCTCTACCTACTTTAATGTTAGCTTTAACAAACTCTTTATCTAAGGACCTGGTAAGTTTGCGAACACCTTCTCTAGGAAGGGATTTGCGTCTTTTTCTAACAATATCTATAATCTGTTGTTCTAGTTTTAAACGCTTATCAGCTCTGTTTTTATGCTTGTAATAAGCATTGCGTTTAAGTCCAAAACAATGGGTTATAGTTGTTAAAGAAGCAAATCCCTTAGATCTTTTTTTAGCTTTACTTAAGGCTTTATACTTAGCTTTTTTTTTAGTTCATTAACTGATTTATAACCAAGATCTTCAGCTGCTACTTCAAGATAACAATCCTGTACCATAGCATCGAGATCCTTTTTAAGTAGTAGTTTTTTAAGTTGTTCAACCTCTTTTTGAAGTGCTTTTATTCTAGATATTTCGTCTTTTGTTTCCACTTTTACTCTGGTGTTCATTAAGTCTTTACGATTATACTTTTTAATCCACACGTTTACTGTTGTAGGTGCAATAGAGTAGAGTTTACAAAGTTCACTCTTTGTGTGTTTTCCGATTGTAAGTTCGGCTAAAATTTTTAATTTAAAAGGCTCACTGTAACGTCTAATTACTTTGTCATTTCTATACATAATGTTTAAAATTATGTAGCCTTATTTCAGGACGGGTCATAATGTTTGCCAACGTTGTTGTATATGGTTTGTTGCGTGTTTCAGGCAACTAATTTAGTAAATAATTACCGACCAAGAAAGTCCGCGAGGACTTTCGTAAGTAGGCGAGAAGCCAGCAATAAATTATATACGGTGTTAGCCAACGTTATTTATAATATTCAATATTTCTAATTACAATTTCAAAAGGTTTATTGTTTTTAAATCGTTTCATTGTAATCCAATTATTCTTATTGTCGTAGGTGTAAATGTTTTCCAGTGTTACTTTATCATTTTTTATTTCCTTGATTATATTATTAAAATTATCGGTTATTTCTAATTTTTCTGAAATCACTTTTCCATCTTTATCAGTCTTTATCGATTCAAAATTTTTAGGTTCAATTTCATTTCTTTTAATGATATAAGTATTTAAGCCAGATTTGTCTTTACTTGATAGATAAGTCATTTCATTTTTGTTATATCTATATTCTATTTCGGATATTATTTCGTTATTTCTATCTAATGTTTTGCATTTAGATATTTTGCAGTCTTTATATTTATAAATAAATGAATAGTTTTTCTGTTTTTTATTAATGTCTTTGAATTGAATTTGTTTCGTTATTTGACCAATATCATTTAATTCATTTTCAGAATAAGACTCAATTTTTCCATTCTCATTGAAATCAGTCATTTTTATAGCCAAATTATTCTCAACATCAATAATTCTTTTGAAAGTTACTTTATCCGCTTGGTCGTAAATAATTTCACTCGTTTTAATGTTATCGGAATTATAACTGTATACATTTTTGGTCTTTATTTCCTTAGTGTTATTTTCATAGTTTGTCCAACTTACTAAATATCCAGAAGGGTTAATTTCTTTATCATATCTGTGTCCAAAAAAAGTAAGTTTTTCTTTTCCTTTTTCATAGTTTCCATTATTAGTCTCAATTAACTCAAAAGCTCTAGATTTAATTGATTTTACTTTTCCTGAAATTTTACATTGTTCCAAATAGGATTCTTTTTTTGAACAATCTATTTCAGTTTTTTGGCAATTACTTAATATTAAAGCAATTAATATGATTAGTGTACTGTTTTTCATTTTAATGTCTTGTCCTGAAATATGGCTACAGGTTAAAATTGAATTAAGCTGATAATTTATATACCATATTTGGTGTTTTATAATCTAAAGATAAATGTAATCTTACTTCATTGTACAAATTAATTGCATTTTTTGCAGCTCTCTTTGCGTGACTCACGTTATCAAAGGTTTGGTCTAAATAAAATTCATCTTTTAAAATTCCATTTACACGTTCTGCCATTGCGTTTTCGTAACAATGATTTTCTTCAGTCATACTAATATCTATCTTTTTTCTTTTAAGAATTTGTGTGTATACATTGCTACAATACTGTATTCCTCTATCCGAATGATGAATAAGTTGCTTAATGTTTTTAGCTTGATAAATTGCCTTCTTAAGCGCTCTTACACATCCATTTAACTCTAAACTATCACTTAGGTCATAACCGACTATTTTTCTGGAATGCATATCTGTTATTAAAGCCAGATAACAAAAGCCCTTTATGGTTCTAATGTATGTGATATCAGATACCCAAACTTGGTTCGCTCTAGTAACTTCTAGGTCTTTTATAATGTTATTGTATTTATAAAAACGATGATAAGAGTTCGTAGTTCTAGCACTGGTTTTCTTTCTAAGTGTAAGCATATTATATTTCCTAAGTACTTTGAATAGTGTATCTCTACCTACTTTAATGTTAGCTTTAACAAACTCTTTATCTAAGGACCTGGTAAGTTTGCGAACACCTTCTCTAGGAAGGGATTTGCGTCTTTTTCTAACAATATCTATAATCTGTTGTTCTAGTTTTAAACGCTTATCAGCTCTGTTTTTATGCTTGTAATAAGCATTGCGTTTAAGTCCAAAACAATGGGTTATAGTTGTTAAAGAAGCAAATCCCTTAGATCTTTTTTTAGCTTTACTTAAGGCTTTATACTTAGCTTTTTTTTTAGTTCATTAACTGATTTATAACCAAGATCTTCAGCTGCTACTTCAAGATAACAATCCTGTACCATAGCATCGAGATCCTTTTTAAGTAGTAGTTTTTTAAGTTGTTCAACCTCTTTTTGAAGTGCTTTTATTCTAGATATTTCGTCTTTTGTTTCCACTTTTACTCTGGTGTTCATTAAGTCTTTACGATTATACTTTTTAATCCACACGTTTACTGTTGTAGGTGCAATAGAGTAGAGTTTACAAAGTTCACTCTTTGTGTGTTTTCCGATTGTAAGTTCGGCTAAAATTTTTAATTTAAAAGGCTCACTGTAACGTCTAATTACTTTGTCATTTCTATACATAATGTTTAAAATTATGTAGCCTTATTTCAGGACGGGTCATAATGTTGGCTAACGTTGTTGTATATGGTTTGTTGCGTGGTTTAAGCAACTAATTTAGTAAATAATTACCGACCAAGAAAGTCCGCGAGGACTTTCGTAAGTAGGCGAGAAGCCAGCAATAAATTATATACGGTGTTAGCTGTAGTTTTTATTCCACTTTGTAACGAACAATGACTTCATTATCCAAAACGACATTAGTAGACCAAATAAATTCAGCACCTTTTCCACTAAATTTTTCTATGAAGTTCATATATGCTTTTTTATTATTTACTCCTATTTCATCTTCAGTATATGTGGTCGCATTTGGCCATTGGCTGTCATTGAAAGTAACGTCAAAACTATTTTCTGGAATTTTCCAATGAATACCGTAAAATGCTGTTCCATTATCAACTCCATCTGTACTGCAATTTGAAGAGATTCTTTTTTCTCCAATTTCACTTAAACAACTTAAATCACTAATAGGTGCAGTATAAAAAGTTTGTGCTTTCCATTTGCTATTTGTAATAGTCCCATCACTAAAGCTGGCTATAAAACCTCCATCTCCAGGATGAAAATCTTTTCCTCTATTATTTTCTGAACCTAAACCTAAATGTTCTTCCCAATCTATTAGTTTTACTGCAATTGTATAAGGTTTTTTTACTTTGAATTTTACAATGTTTGAATTAAATGGTGTAAAAGGTACTGGGTCAACTGCTATTAATTTTCCGTTAATGTAAAGTTCAAAATAATTATCCGCAAAAAGATAGCCTGTAATGATTTCTCCGTCCGAATCTATCTCAAAGACAGGAACGGAATTCATATCTATTTCTGAAAGATTATTTGGTGTTATAGAGTTACATTCATTATATAAATCAGAAGCTTTGGTCGATTCGTTGAAATGATTAATTCCGGGAACTGTCCAACTATTTCCTAAATCATCTTTTATTTCTCCAACTCCTGAAATTCTGCTACCTCCTTGATTACAAGAAATAAGACTTTTAATTTGTGTTTCCGCTAATCCTTGGGTTACGTTTCCTGTTCCATTGTAAATTTTTTCGTTAGTTGTTTCTTTAGGAATTGATTCATTAGTTGATGATTTTGCGTTTTTTTCCTTACAACTGATTATCGTAATTAATAGAAATAGAAATAAAATGTTATTTTTCATTATATGAGTTTTTTTAAATGTCTTGTCCTGAAATATGGCTACAGGTTAAAATTGAATTAAGCTGATAATTTATATACCATATTTGGTGTTTTATAATCTAAAGATAAATGTAATCTTACTTCATTGTACAAATTAATTGCATTTTTTGCAGCTCTCTTTGCGTGACTCACGTTATCAAAGGTTTGGTCTAAATAAAATTCATCTTTTAAAATTCCATTTACACGTTCTGCCATTGCGTTTTCGTAACAATGATTTTCTTCAGTCATACTAATATCTATCTTTTTTCTTTTAAGAATTTGTGTGTATACATTGCTACAATACTGTATTCCTCTATCTGAATGATGAATAAGTTGCTTAATGTTTTTAGCTTGATAAATTGCCTTCTTAAGCGCTCTTACACATCCATTTAACTCTAAACTATCACTTAGGTCATAACCGACTATTTTTCTGGAATGCATATCTGTTATTAAAGCCAGATAACAAAAGCCCTTTATGGTTCTAATGTATGTGATATCAGATACCCAAACTTGGTTCGCTCTAGTAACTTCTAGGTCTTTTATAATGTTATTGTATTTATAAAAACGATGATAAGAGTTCGTAGTTCTAGCACTGGTTTTCTTTCTAAGTGTAAGCATATTATATTTCCTAAGTACTTTGAATAGTGTATCTCTACCTACTTTAATGTTAGCTTTAACAAACTCTTTATCTAAGGACCTGGTAAGTTTGCGAACACCTTCTCTAGGAAGGGATTTGCGTCTTTTTCTAACAATATCTATAATCTGTTGTTCTAGTTTTAAACGCTTATCAGCTCTGTTTTTATGCTTGTAATAAGCATTGCGTTTAAGTCCAAAACAATGGGTTATAGTTGTTAAAGAAGCAAATCCCTTAGATCTTTTTTTAGCTTTACTTAAGGCTTTATACTTAGCTTTTTTTTTAGTTCATTAACTGATTTATAACCAAGATCTTCAGCTGCTACTTCAAGATAACAATCCTGTACCATAGCATCGAGATCCTTTTTAAGTAGTAGTTTTTTAAGTTGTTCAACCTCTTTTTGAAGTGCTTTTATTCTAGATATTTCGTCTTTTGTTTCCACTTTTACTCTGGTGTTCATTAAGTCTTTACGATTATACTTTTTAATCCACACGTTTACTGTTGTAGGTGCAATAGAGTAGAGTTTACAAAGTTCACTCTTTGTGTGTTTTCCGATTGTAAGTTCGGCTAAAATTTTTAATTTAAAAGGCTCACTGTAACGTCTAATTACTTTGTCATTTCTATACATAATGTTTAAAATTATGTAGCCTTATTTCAGGACGGGTCATAATTATTGCCAACGGAATTGTGTATGGTTAGTTGCGTGATTAAGCAACTAATTTAGCAAACAAATACGGACTAGAGAAAATTCCGAAGGAATTTTCCAAATAAGCACTAGCCAAAGCAATTAATTATACACGGTGTTAGCAAAAGTTTTTTATTCCTTATTCAAAAATTCCGTTACTAAATTGTTCTTTTTAGATTCCATTTCACAAGTCCAACTGTCTATAAACCATCTTCCATTTTCATAATGAAGTTGAACACTATTTAGTCCTCGAACATTGGATTCAGTTTTTGGCTCAGTTCGTATTTCAAATGCGCTCCAAACTTGTGCAATATTTCCGTATTTGCTAACTTTTCTTTTAAGTTCCTTTTCATAAAAATCCTCTTTCTGTGATAATCCGATTGGAATATATTCCGCTTCAAGAGTATGTGATTCCGCTTTTCCGTTTTCGTCTAATCTCGTGATAACAGCATTTTTTGAATGAATATATTTATCTCTTTCAAATTCCCAAGGTTCACTACTCGAACCAGAAACAACATCATAGTATGCATTCATTATCGCATCTACTGATTTTACATCTTTTGCGTATTTTTCATCGTTAGTTTGTCCAAAAATTGAATTGAAAGCGAAAATTATGCTAATTGATGTAAGTATTATTTTATTCATATTGATTGTTTTTCCAATTTTTGCTAACGTTGTTGTGTATGCTTAGTTGCGTGTTTGAGCAACTAATTTAGTAAATAAAAAACGAATAGAATATTCCGCAGGAATATTCGTAAGCAAGCTAGAACTAGCAATTAAATATACACGTTGTTAGCTGTAGTTATTTACTACTTATAAACCTTTTAATTTTATTTATTGGAATACAGTCGACTTTGTTTTTTTGTGCAAGGTCTACTAAAAATTGAATTCCATTAATCTGTTCAGTAATAGTGAATATATCCTTGAAAGAATTCAATACTTCGTCATTATCTTCCTTGTATTCATAGTTTAGTTCAGTGCATATTTTCTTAAATAATTTTGTAGAGCTTTGAGTGAATTTGAAAGATGTAATAAAATCTGATTTTACTTCATCTTCTGTTAAGTCTTGATGTGCAATATATTTGTCTCTAATAGTTTTTAAATTAGATTTGTCATATTCTATTTGTAAAGCATCAATTTCTTTTTCTAATGTTTTATAATCAAATTGAATTTTGCTATTCTTCGCTATATTGATTAGTCTTTTAAAAGTGTGTTTTTCGTTTTTGTCGAATATTTTATGGAATTCTAGAATATTATTACCCAAAAGTAATCCAGAAATCCAATGTAATCCAGAATTATTTATGACTGAAATATTTTGTCTATCTACTTGAAAACTCAAAAAATTGAGCAATGAAGTATTAATATTGATAGTTTGTAAAATCCCATTAATTCCATCAATTCTTCTACCGACTTGACTCATAATTATTAATGTTTTTAATTGTAATTATTTTTAAAATCATTAATAAAACTTAACTCTTCTGGGTATTTATGAAACGATTTAACCATGTCTTTTCCTTTTTTAAAATTAGAATCAGAAACGTTAATAGCATCTAATTCATTCCATTCTTTTCTTACCTGTTCTATTTTGTTGTTTCTTTCTTATTTTCAAGTTCTGAAGTAAGAATATACTCAATGTGGTGTCTTATCTTTTCATAATGATGTCCAGTGTTTTTATGAGTAACAGACTTTTGGTTTGGTGCTACAAATGTTTGATATCCAGTCAGAATAGCAACAAAAGATGTGAACAAAGCAATATAAAAACCATGATCTGTGTAAAAATGATATTCATTACCTTCTATCATTGATTTCCAAGGAAATCTAAAAGAGAAAGCTATCAGAATTGAAATGATAAATGCAGGATAACCAATCCATGAATGCCGATTAGACCACTTGATAGATTCATATCTATGAGCATATTCAAGTTGATGAACTTTTCGCATCCAATCTAAAAGCATTTTTCGTTGATTAGTTTGCATTCTATTCATTTTCTTATCTAATTTATCCAATAAATAAGACGGTTCAATATGTATTTTTCTATTGATTTTAGAGTTTTTAATATCGCTTGGTCCAACAACAAAAGAATTTTTAACAAACCCATTTTCTGCAGTAAATGAGAATAATGTTGCGCTCAATCCGTCTTCACTTTTACTGCCACCTTTGTGATAATCACCTGCACTTATTTCATAAGTACTTGAAGGGAAATATTGTTCTTGAGAAACTTTTGATAAGATTATATGGTTATCTGTATTTACGGCATTCGATGAATGCTTGTTTACTTTATTTAATGTTTTATTGTATTTAATTTCAAATAATGAGTGTTCCTTTTTTTTAGATGATTTTTTAAAAGAATATCGTTCATTAAATATTGAACCAGCAAGTATCCAACTTTGAGCGTGAAAAGCATGAGAATGAATACTGAAATTTTTTCTTGTCTCACTATTTATATACTGATTAAGACTATCGTCCCAAATATGCAATCTGATAAATTCAAATCTATTCATATCGGTTTTGAACCTATATAACGGAATTGATAAAAAGCCTTGAGAACCGATTGATGAGACAGTTGCGTTTGAAGGTATTTCAGTAATAGACAAATAAATCTGATTCCAGATATCGTTTGTCATTAAATTTACTTTAGAATCTCGAGCTTTTTGTAATCCTTTTATGGCTAGAATTCTTCTTGCTACTGAACGATAATAACAGTTTTTTTCCTTATTGATAAATGCTTTTAATTTCAGTTCGTTTATTCCAGAATCTGAATAAATATTATCATCAAAATTGTTGATTTTGGGTAATAATTTTTTAACATCATCAGAGTAACATTCACAAACAGAATTTAGTAATTCATTAAAATCAAAAATCTTATTACTCATATGTTCGGTTTTAATGTCTTGTCCTGAAATATGGCTACAGGTTAAAATTGAATTAAGCTGATAATTTATATACCATATTTGGTGTTTTATAATCTAAAGATAAATGTAATCTTACTTCATTGTACAAATTAATTGCATTTTTTGCAGCTCTCTTTGCGTGACTCACGTTATCAAAGGTTTGGTCTAAATAAAATTCATCTTTTAAAATTCCATTTACACGTTCTGCCATTGCGTTTTCGTAACAATGATTTTCTTCAGTCATACTAATATCTATCTTTTTTCTTTTAAGAATTTGTGTGTATACATTGCTACAATACTGTATTCCTCTATCCGAATGATGAATAAGTTGCTTAATGTTTTTAGCTTGATAAATTGCCTTCTTAAGCGCTCTTACACATCCATTTAACTCTAAACTATCACTTAGGTCATAACCGACTATTTTTCTGGAATGCATATCTGTTATTAAAGCCAGATAACAAAAGCCCTTTATGGTTCTAATGTATGTGATATCAGATACCCAAACTTGGTTCGCTCTAGTAACTTCTAGGTCTTTTATAATGTTATTGTATTTATAAAAACGATGATAAGAGTTCGTAGTTCTAGCACTGGTTTTCTTTCTAAGTGTAAGCATATTATATTTCCTAAGTACTTTGAATAGTGTATCTCTACCTACTTTAATGTTAGCTTTAACAAACTCTTTATCTAAGGACCTGGTAAGTTTGCGAACACCTTCTCTAGGAAGGGATTTGCGTCTTTTTCTAACAATATCTATAATCTGTTGTTCTAGTTTTAAACGCTTATCAGCTCTGTTTTTATGCTTGTAATAAGCATTGCGTTTAAGTCCAAAACAATGGGTTATAGTTGTTAAAGAAGCAAATCCCTTAGATCTTTTTTTAGCTTTACTTAAGGCTTTATACTTAGCTTTTTTTTTAGTTCATTAACTGATTTATAACCAAGATCTTCAGCTGCTACTTCAAGATAACAATCCTGTACCATAGCATCGAGATCCTTTTTAAGTAGTAGTTTTTTAAGTTGTTCAACCTCTTTTTGAAGTGCTTTTATTCTAGATATTTCGTCTTTTGTTTCCACTTTTACTCTGGTGTTCATTAAGTCTTTACGATTATACTTTTTAATCCACACGTTTACTGTTGTAGGTGCAATAGAGTAGAGTTTACAAAGTTCACTCTTTGTGTGTTTTCCGATTGTAAGTTCGGCTAAAATTTTTAATTTAAAAGGCTCACTGTAACGTCTAATTACTTTGTCATTTCTATACATAATGTTTAAAATTATGTAGCCTTATTTCAGGACGGGTCATAATTACAGCTAACGTTGTTGTATATGGTTTGTTGCGTGTTTCAGGCAACTAATTTAGTAAATAATTACCGACCAAGAAAGTCCGCGAGGACTTTCGTAAGTAGGCGAGAAGCCAGCAATAAATTATATACGGTGTTAGCCAACGTTATTTATAATATTCAATATTTCTAATTACAATTTCAAAAGGTTTATTGTTTTTAAATCGTTTCATTGTAATCCAATTATTCTTATTGTCGTAGGTGTAAATGTTTTCCAGTGTTACTTTATCATTTTTTATTTCCTTGATTATATTATTAAAATTATCGGTTATTTCTAATTTTTCTGAAATCACTTTTCCATCTTTATCAGTCTTTATCGATTCAAAATTTTTAGGTTCAATTTCATTTCTTTTAATGATATAAGTATTTAAGCCAGATTTGTCTTTACTTGATAGATAAGTCATTTCATTTTTGTTATATCTATATTCTATTTCGGATATTATTTCGTTATTTCTATCTAATGTTTTGCATTTAGATATTTTGCAGTCTTTATATTTATAAATAAATGAATAGTTTTTCTGTTTTTTATTAATGTCTTTGAATTGAATTTGTTTCGTTATTTGACCAATATCATTTAATTCATTTTCAGAATAAGACTCAATTTTTCCATTCTCATTGAAATCAGTCATTTTTATAGCCAAATTATTCTCAACATCAATAATTCTTTTGAAAGTTACTTTATCCGCTTGGTCGTAAATAATTTCACTCGTTTTAATGTTATCGGAATTATAACTGTATACATTTTTGGTCTTTATTTCCTTAGTGTTATTTTCATAGTTTGTCCAACTTACTAAATATCCAGAAGGGTTAATTTCTTTATCATATCTGTGTCCAAAAAAAGTAAGTTTTTCTTTTCCTTTTTCATAGTTTCCATTATTAGTCTCAATTAACTCAAAAGCTCTAGATTTAATTGATTTTACTTTTCCTGAAATTTTACATTGTTCCAAATAGGATTCTTTTTTTGAACAATCTATTTCAGTTTTTTGGCAATTACTTAATATTAAAGCAATTAATATGATTAGTGTACTGTTTTTCATTTTAATGTCTTGTCCTGAAATATGGCTACAGGTTAAAATTGAATTAAGCTGATAATTTATATACCATATTTGGTGTTTTATAATCTAAAGATAAATGTAATCTTACTTCATTGTACAAATTAATTGCATTTTTTGCAGCTCTCTTTGCGTGACTCACGTTATCAAAGGTTTGGTCTAAATAAAATTCATCTTTTAAAATTCCATTTACACGTTCTGCCATTGCGTTTTCGTAACAATGATTTTCTTCAGTCATACTAATATCTATCTTTTTTCTTTTAAGAATTTGTGTGTATACATTGCTACAATACTGTATTCCTCTATCCGAATGATGAATAAGTTGCTTAATGTTTTTAGCTTGATAAATTGCCTTCTTAAGCGCTCTTACACATCCATTTAACTCTAAACTATCACTTAGGTCATAACCGACTATTTTTCTGGAATGCATATCTGTTATTAAAGCCAGATAACAAAAGCCCTTTATGGTTCTAATGTATGTGATATCAGATACCCAAACTTGGTTCGCTCTAGTAACTTCTAGGTCTTTTATAATGTTATTGTATTTATAAAAACGATGATAAGAGTTCGTAGTTCTAGCACTGGTTTTCTTTCTAAGTGTAAGCATATTATATTTCCTAAGTACTTTGAATAGTGTATCTCTACCTACTTTAATGTTAGCTTTAACAAACTCTTTATCTAAGGACCTGGTAAGTTTGCGAACACCTTCTCTAGGAAGGGATTTGCGTCTTTTTCTAACAATATCTATAATCTGTTGTTCTAGTTTTAAACGCTTATCAGCTCTGTTTTTATGCTTGTAATAAGCATTGCGTTTAAGTCCAAAACAATGGGTTATAGTTGTTAAAGAAGCAAATCCCTTAGATCTTTTTTTAGCTTTACTTAAGGCTTTATACTTAGCTTTTTTTTTAGTTCATTAACTGATTTATAACCAAGATCTTCAGCTGCTACTTCAAGATAACAATCCTGTACCATAGCATCGAGATCCTTTTTAAGTAGTAGTTTTTTAAGTTGTTCAACCTCTTTTTGAAGTGCTTTTATTCTAGATATTTCGTCTTTTGTTTCCACTTTTACTCTGGTGTTCATTAAGTCTTTACGATTATACTTTTTAATCCACACGTTTACTGTTGTAGGTGCAATAGAGTAGAGTTTACAAAGTTCACTCTTTGTGTGTTTTCCGATTGTAAGTTCGGCTAAAATTTTTAATTTAAAAGGCTCACTGTAACGTCTAATTACTTTGTCATTTCTATACATAATGTTTAAAATTATGTAGCCTTATTTCAGGACGGGTCATAATGTTGGCTAACGTTGTTGTGTATGCTTAGTTGCGTGATTCAGCAACTAATTTAGTAAATAAAAAACGAATAGAATATTCCGCAGGAATATTCGTAAGCAAGCTAGACCTAGCAATTAAATATACACGGTGTTGTGCTTTCGTTATTTATAATTTAATCATATTGAGTTTTCATGAGAATTTTATCAATCAATAGGTCTAATTCTATAAATAGATTTTTGTTATCTGCCATCCAGTATAAAAACCCGTCAGTAAGGTTTTCGAATTCAATTTCTTTAAAAATTTGAAGTTTATCCACCTTCAGGTTTGATTTTTCTTTCCAATTTAATGGACCATGGGCATCGATATCTTTATAGGAATATTTTTTTGATAAGTAAGGAAAAATCTCGTTATCAGATATTGCAGTAAATCTTGTTGTTCTATCTGTCAACGCCTTCATCGTTCGTCCCCAATTATATATTAAATTAACTAATTCCTTATTTTGGAGCAAATCCAAACGTCCTGATTGTATGAGACCAGAAATGGTGTTTTCCGAGGGTCTGAATATAGGAGGGTCAAAGGCATAAAAAAGTAAACTGTCGACATTTTGCTTTTTAAGATAATCTTCGTCTTTGCCGATAATATTCATTAATTTTTTAAGGGCTGCCTCACATAATTCAGCTTCATCAATTCTTCTTTTTAAAATCGTTTTGTTTTGCAAATATTCAGTATGAATGTTCTTTACAATGGTTTGTTCTTCAAGTTCCTGGATTCGTTCTTGGTTCCAATTATTGATTGACAATGCAATCAAAATTCCAATTACAACAAGTACAATTTCACCAATAGCGTAAATAAGATACTTACTGAATTTATTTTCGGTCAGCATTCTTTGTCTAATTTTCCTAAAGAATTTTATCATTGGTTAGCGGTTTGTGGTAATGAAGCACAACGGTTGGTATAAGGATAGTGCGTTTTTGCTTGCTGGGATTTTCCGCAGGAAAATCAGAAGCTGGCAAAAAGAGCACTTCCATTGTTTAAGGACTAAATTAAGCATTATTTTTATACAATGTTAGCAGTCGTTATTTTTTAGTTTTACAAACAGTTAGCCGAACAGAGCATAAATCCGACACAACAGTTACAAACTGCTTTGTAAATCCGTTTTATAATATTTAGATAGGAGTGAGGTTTGTCCGAAGCAACAGTTGCGTTTTGGGAGAATCCGAATTTTTACTCATAATATTGAGTAATTTAAACCTTTGCATTTCTATTTTAAACCACTTTAGAGTGATCTAATTACTGTTTTTTGAGCCGAGTGAGCAATGACTGCTAACGGTTAGTATATGAAAAGTAGGGCATAAAATAAGCACTATATTTCGGGTTTAACACTTAGCTAAATATAAATATTTTGTTTTTAATTTTCGTTTAAATTCCAAATTTTATATTTAGCGGACTTTGTAAATAAACACAGAACTTTGGAGTTAGCACAAAAGCCCTATTTTTTATATACATTGTTGGCAGTAGTTTTATTTACCTACAGGATCCCCAAAATACATTAATTCCCAAACCGCTTTGTTACTGGTGTGCTTCTCTATTAATTTACCTGATTTGTAAACTCTTATTTCTGCTTTTCCAGTAAATCTAAAATATGCAGGATCAATACTAGTAAGCATTTTTGCAAGTTTGAATTTAAGCCCATTACCGACTGATGCCGAAATTAAATCTACTTCAACAATAGTTTTTTCTCTAAAAAGTGAATATTCATACCTGTATTCAGTTTGAGGATCATTATAAACAAAAATTAAATCGTCACTTACATCTTTTTTTAATGTTGGATGCTCCTTACCATAAGTTCTATATAGAGTTACTAATTCACCATCATCAACAACTGTTTCGCCATCCTTAGAAATATTAAAAGTAATTATATTGTCATTATTAAATTCTTTTTCTGATATCATTTCTGAAGCAATTACGTTATAAGGACCAATTTCAGCTCTTGACCAATACCAATGGTTAAAAATTTTCATCATAGAGAAATTTCCCCAATTATGGTCATGGTAGGCAGAACCAACTGTTTTTGTTGTTACACCTTTGTAATCATATTCAATTTCCATTTCACCTTGAGGTACAGGTACTACCCAATTGAATTCTTTGCTTTCGTCAGCACCAAATACCATATGTCCTGTTTTTGGTCTCCAGCTTTGCGTAGTTCTTTTTATTACGGCTGTTAAGTTTATATCTTCATTTTCAATATGAATTTTGTATTCCTTTAGGTTTCCTTCTGCATAACTATTACCCATCTTAACATTACACGAATCTTTTGAAGCGAAAAAATCTTCTGGGTCACAGTAAATTTTTTCTGATATTTTACTACCATCAGCTTTATCTATACTAACCGTCAAGTATGGATTAAAAGGTTTTTTTATGTCGGTCATGAACTTGGTGTAAAACGTCATTACAACAGTACTCCCATCATGCAAATGAGCATCAAAATACCACCATTCATAGCTTCCTTTATCTCCGGATGTTCTCATTCCGTCTTCCCATTTTTCAGGAATATTACCTTCTATTAAGTTTCTTTTGTTATAGTCATTGCTAATTTTTGCTAAGTTCTGACTGAATAAAAAAGTAGAAAAAAGAAGTGTTATAAGTGTAAGGCTGATTTTATTTTTCATTTTAATTTGAGTTAAATTGTGATCTATAGTTTTTGTAAAGCACAAAAATAAATGTAATTTATTTGAGTTTGATGAAACTAATTTCATGTTTCAACTAGTACGTTTTATTTTACTTAACCATTGGGGTGTAACTCCCATAAATTCTGCTATATACTTTGAGGGAACATTTTTAGTAATTGGACCGTGTTCTTCTAGGAGGTAATCGTATAATTTATCTTTGGGAAGACCTATTAATTTAGACTTTATTTGATTTATAAAAATGAGAGCTTCTATAATATGCGTATTACAAAATTTATCAAAAGATTTATGTTTCAAACTTAATTTTTCTATTGTATTTCTATGAAATTCAATTACTTGGGAATTTTTAAATGCTTTTATTTGCGTATCAGAAGGTTTCTTTGAAAAATAACTTTCTGGTTGCGTCATAAATGGATGATAATTGTCAATATGGAACGAAGTTGTTCTAAATTTTGATTTATTATCATCAAAATACTGACTTATAAATCCACCTTTGATTACTATATAGATATATTTACTATGTTCTCCAACATTAAGAATATTTTCGTTTTTTTTGATTTCAATTTGTTTACCATTCAAATTTATCTCTTGAATTAAATCTTCTGATAGACCGTATTTAATAGCATATTTTATAAGGTTTTTCATTTTTTTTAATTACTGCCAACGTTTATGTATATGGTTTGTTGCGTGGTTTAAGCAACTAATTTACTAAATAAATTACGAACGAGAATATTCCGAAGGAATATTCCAAGTGAGCTAAAACTAGCAATAAATTATATACGGTGTTGGCAACAGTTATTTTTCTTTCAGAGTTTTCATAAATTCTTTAATTTCCTCGTTTTCCATAAACTTTGAAAACATTGAATTCATAGTATTCGAATCTTGTATTGGATTATAATCTAATTCTAAAAGCGTTTGTGAACCTATCTGAAAATTAAAGCTCGAAGCTTCTCCATAATAACCTTTTATATTCTTTTTATATTCGGTTGTTGCTATTTTAATATTTTTTGAAAATATTTCTAAATACTTTTTAAAATCTTCTACTGTCATATTTTCAATAGACCTTTTCGTTCTCAAAGTTTCGAGATATTCTTTTGTATATAAATTATAGCCTAAAAGTTCTCGATTATCATTTTGGTTGATTTTTGTTAAAGTTTTGATAGAAGAGATTGAGTCAATTCCGTTCCAAACATATTCCAAATAATTATTGTCTTTTGACTGAACTAAAGTCATTAAAGTATAATATTCTGTAGAATCTTTTGGGTTTTCTCCAAGTAGCAATATTCTGTCTTTTAAAAATACTTTTTTAGATATTTTGGCAGCTCTTCTACCTTTGTATTTCATGTCAAAGTTGGGAAATACTTTTTGATTAATAAGACTGTCTTTTGTAATCGTAAATTCAGCAAATCCGCTTTTATTTATTAAATACCATTTTCCGTCAATGTTTTGTTCTGTTTGAGATGAACAATTCATAAAGCAAATTGATAATGTTATTAATAAGATTTTTTTCATATAATTTGCTTTTCATATTTTGAGTGAGTAATTGTTGCCAACGTTGTTGTATATGGTTTGTTGCGTGGTTTAAGCACCTAATTTAACAAATAAAAACGGAAACTAAGATTAAGCAAGAATAAATTGCAAATAGGCTAGAAGTAGCAATAAATTATATACGTTGTTGGCAGTAGTTTTTTATTTAATTATTTATTCATACATTTGCACTTAACTAATAGGTTAAGTTTTTTGGATAATTTCTACTTAATTCATAATTGCGAGATAAATAAGTTTAGAATATATCTAAACACGAGTAATGCTGATGTGATGAAAAAATTCAATCAAATTAACCGAGATGAAAAAACAGTTAAAAAATTCGTAATTGTAATTGAAGCTGTTAAAGTTAATGTTGCAAATAAATCACAATGGAATTGGGAATCAAAATGTGATTTAGGCGAAATTTATGCTATTAAAGTTGATAATCATCGATTCTACACATTGGTTTGTAAAAATCTTGGATATAGAGAATTATATATTTCGAGATATGGAAGAAAACAAACAAACTCAAACGATAAAAAGTTAATTGCTATAATAAATTCAATATCAAAAATCACAATACAAAAGCTATTAGAATGAGCAACGTAAATAAAATAGATACCACTTCTTTTGATTCTTATTTAAAGAAAAATCGAACTAAAATTGATGAGTCTTTAGTTAGTTTAAGGTTTATGAAAGAGGTTGATTATTTTCTTGATTATAATAAAATCACTCAAAGAAAGTTAGCTGACGAAATTGGTTGTACAGAGGCTTATGTTAGTCAGTTAATGTCTGGTGTAAAAAAGATAAACACCTCTTTTATTAATAAACTAGAAAAGCATTATGAAGTAAAGGTTGAATTCAAGATTTTACCTAAAAAGGAATGTAATTATATCACAAGTTTTGCAAATACATTTATTCAGATAAATATTAATATTGACGATTCATTTGAAGCATTGAATATGTTTTCTTCAAAGAATAGTCCCATTGAATATTATGAATTGGATGCTGACTCATACACAATAGAAACTAATGGATAAAGAAAATAAAAAATTAGATATAGATATTAGATATGCTAACATAAATGTTAGTAAGTTCTCTCAGTTTGATTTAAAGGATGAATTCGATAAAGAAGCCAAGCCTTTGGTCAATTTTAATAGTAATTTTCAATTCAAAGTTTTTCCTGATAAAGAAATGATTACTTGTATCGTCTCAGTAAATGTTTCTATTATTGAGACAGGTGAGTCTTTTTGTGAATTAAATGTTGAAAATGAATTTGAAATTAAACCTTTAGCTAAAATTGTAAAAATTGAAGCAGAGGATAAACATAATGTTCCTACTGAAATTTTAAGAACGATTGTTTCTTTGTCAGTTTCAACCGTTAGAGGAATTCTTTACGAGAAATCAAAAGGTTCTATCATTCAAGGCGAAGTATATCCATTAATAAATCCTATGAGTTTATTTGAAAAGAAGAATTAGCTCAAATTACTGCCAACAATTGGATATAGACAATTGTCTATATCTGTCTTATGTGTAATGCTAAGATAATAAATCTTTTATTTCCATAAATGATCTATTAGCTACATGTGTGTATATCTCAGTTGTTTTAGTAGAATTATGGCCTAGTAAAAGCTGAATATGTCTAATGTCAGTGCCGTTTTCCAATAGATGAGTAGCAAAACTATGCCTTAACATGTGAGGCGTCACTTTTTTAAGAATACCTGCTTTTTTTGTAGCTGCTGAAATAATGTTTAGTACGCTAGTAGCACTATATTTAGCTCCTCTTGGACCTTCAAAAAGATATTTTGTAGGCCTATATTCTTTATAATAGTTTTGTAGGTCTTTTAAAATACTAGGACTTAACACAGAGATACGGTCTTTATTACCTTTGGCGCTTCGAACTATTACTACCATTCTTTTACTGTCAATATCTGTAACATTAAGATTCAATAACTCTCCTCTTCGAAGTCCAGACGAGTAAAGTAGTCCAACAATACACTTGTGTTTAATGTTATTAGTGTTATTGATAACCTTTATAATTTCTTCTTTAGATAAAACCTTAGGTAGTTTTTTTTCTTTACGTGGTCTTTCAATGGAATAAAACCTATTGGGCATTCCGTGTACAATTTCGTAAAAGAATTTGATACTGTTAACCGCTAAATTTACATAGGAATTTGATTTTCCTTCCTGTATGAGTTTTTGTAAATATTTTTTAACGTCTATTTCATTTAAAGTGATGGGGTCTTCGCTATAATAGTAATTAATAAAAGCTTCAAAGGAGGATACATAATTGCGAACGGTATTGTCTGAATATCTTTTAAGTTCAAGTTTTAATAAGTATTCTTCAGGACAAGGTTTAAAACCGTCTATTCGTTTTCTTTTTCGAAAACGTTCTAGATTAAGAACAGGATTATCGGGATTTATTACTTTTTCAGAAAAGAAATAATTACCATTAACCCAAGCTATACCATGGAATTTTTTAAATATTAATTCTAAGTTGCTTTTATTGTTTGTAACGTAAAACATCCCAAATTCCTTACTCCAAGTTATATCTGGAAGTGAGTCAACCAATGCTTGTATAACCTTGTTTGTGCTAAACTGAAGTCCGATACATTTTTTCTGATTAATAAGTAAATGCTTTAAGGTGATACTTCTCTGTAATTCCATTTTTTTTGTAAAATTAACGGTTATAAATGATTTAACCGTATCTTATACGAATAGGATGCGTATAAAATACGATTAATTTAAAGCTTATGAGATTTCACAAAGAATGTTTGTTTTGTAAGAAGCTATTAGTAGGAAGAACAGATAAGAAATTTTGTGATCCACAATGTAAAAGTGGTTACCAATATCAACAAGCAAAACAGCAACCTGAGCGCTTTTTTAATAAAGTGGATAACCAATTGAAGCTTAACCGTAAAATATTAAAAGAATATAATAAAGGAGGTAAAGTAACAGTAAGAGCAGAAATTTTAAATGGGAAAGGATTTAATCCTAATTTCTTCACTCATTATTGGAAAAATAATAAAGGGGATGTTTACTTATTTATATATGAATATGGGTTTCTGAAAAGAGTAGAGCACGGTATTGAGAAATACATACTTATAGAATGGCAAGATTATATGGGCAAATAATTTACCTATGGGTTAATATAATGTTTAATCTTGTTGAATTAATCAATTAACCTATCATATGTTATATATGAAAAAGTAGTAGACATGGAGTCTTGCTTGATTTTAAATTTTAAGTTAGTAAATTCTGCTCCTCTTCTGCCAACTCCTTTTCTTTTCCTAACATTTTCTAACTTATTCCAATCATTAACAGTTAGATGAAGAGTTGCACATAATCCATCACCTTGAATATTAAAGTATAAGGATTCTTTTCCGTTTTGGTCATCATATTTTTGAAGCCAATAAGTCAATTTAGATTGGTCAATTTTATTTAATTGATTAACTAATTCGTCTTTGTATTTTTTAGAATTTGGTTCATTAGTTTCAAATATTGGATTTTCATTTATACATTCATGACGATCACATGAGATTAAAAAAATTAATGAGATCAACAATAATAAATATGTTATCTTATGTTTCATTTTTCAAATGTTTCACAACGTTTTTATAACATCACATTTATTAATAATATCCCATATATAAATTTTAAAAGCAGGATATAAAGGGGATTATATGGGAATTTAAATTCTTATTAATCAATCAATATTTCCAATATCTTAATTGCAGCTTCGCTAATTTTTGTTCCAGGTCCAAAAACGGCAACAGCACCAGCATCAAATAAATATTGGTAATCTTGTTTAGGTATTACACCACCAACAATAACCATAATATCTTCTCGTCCATATTTTTTGAGCTCTTCAATTACCTGAGGAACCAACGTTTTGTGTCCTGCAGCTAAAGACGAAACACCAAGAATGTGTACATCATTTTCTACAGCTTGCTTAGCAGCCTCGTGTGGGGTTTGAAAAAGCGGACCAATATCTACATCAAAACCAACATCTGCATAACCAGTTGCAACTACTTTTGCGCCACGGTCATGACCATCTTGTCCCATTTTTGCAATCATAATTCGCGGACGTCTACCATCTTGTTCCGCAAATTTATCTGCTAGTTCTTTTGCCTTAGCAAAAGATTTATCGTCTTTTATTTCTTTACTATACACACCAGAAAAGGATTTAATTTGTGCTTTATAACGGCCAAAGACAGCTTCTAAAGCATCACTAATTTCGCCTAGAGTTGCTCTTTCTCGAGCAGCTATTACGGCTAAAGCTAATAAATTCTTGTCCGCATGCAAAGAGGAATCCTTAGAATCTTTAGCTGCTTCCGTTAAATCTGCTAAAGCTTGGTTTACTTTTGCTGTATTTCTTTCGGCTTTAATTTTGTTTAAACCTTCAATTTGCTGTAAACGTACCGTTTGATTGTCTACTTCTAAAGTGGCAATCGCATCTTCTTCGTCTAAAACATATTTATTTACACCAACTATAATATCTTGACTAGAATCTATTCGTGCTTGTTTACGTGCAGCAGCTTCTTCAATTCTAATTTTTGGTATACCAGCTTCAATGGCTTTTGTCATACCTCCAAGTTCTTCAACTTCTTCAATTAGTGACCAAGCTTTTTGTGCAATGTCATGGGTTAGTTTCTCAACATAATAACTTCCTGCCCAAGGATCCACCGTCTTTGTTATATTAGTTTCTTCTTGTAAAAATATTTGTGTGTTTCTTGCTATACGTGCAGAAAAATCTGTAGGTAATGCAATGGCTTCATCTAACGCATTGGTATGTAAACTTTGTGTACCACCAAATGCAGCAGCAGCAGCTTCAATAGTTGTTCTTGCTACATTATTAAAAGGATCTTGCTCTGTTAAGCTCCAACCAGACGTTTGACAATGCGTACGTAATGCAAGGGATTTTGTGTTTTTCGGATTAAATTGTTTTACCAATTTTGCCCAAAGCATTCTTGCTGCTCGCATTTTAGCAATTTCCATAAAATGGTTCATACCAATTGCCCAGAAAAAGGAAAGCCTAGGAGCAAAAGTGTCAATATCCATACCTGCGTCTAATCCTTTTCTAATATATTCTAATCCATCTGCAAGAGTATATGCTAACTCAATATCACAAGTCGCTCCAGCTTCTTGCATGTGGTAACCAGAAATACTTATGCTGTTAAATTTTGGCATGTGCTTACTAGTATATTGAAAAATATCTGAAATAATTTTCATGGATGGTGTAGGAGGATAGATGTATGTATTACGTACCATAAACTCCTTTAAAATATCATTTTGAATCGTTCCTGCTAAGGATTCTAACGAAACACCTTGTTCTTCTGCAGCAACAATATAAAATGCCATGATGGGTAAAACAGCACCATTCATAGTCATAGAAACCGACATTTTATCTAATGGAATCTGGTCGAAGAGTACTTTCATATCTTCTACAGAGTCTATGGCAACTCCAGCTTTTCCAACATCTCCAACAACACGTTCATGATCACTATCATAACCTCTATGTGTTGCTAAGTCGAAGGCAACAGAAAGCCCTTTTTGTCCTGCTTCTAAATTACGTCTATAAAAGGCATTACTTTCTTCAGCAGTACTAAATCCGGCATACTGCCTTATTGTCCAAGGTCTTCTAACATACATGGTAGAGTATGGTCCACGAAGATTGGGTGCAAGTCCTGCAACAAAACCTATATGTTCTACATCTTGTAAGTCTTTTTCACTGTAATGTGATTTTACTGGAATATCTTCAGCGGTCAATACCGTTTTTGTGTCCGTATTGCTTGCTTTAGATCCTTGGTTTTTTAACGTAATATGTTGGATGTCTTTGCGCATTATTCTACTTGTATTTTTTCAATAAATGAATTGAAATTTTGATCCGTTTTTGAGTAAATATTAATGGAAAATGTTTTATGTCTTGAACTGATTAAATATATGTTATTATAAATTAAATAACCAGTATCATTAGATATTTCATATACCGCTTTAAATACCTTGGTTACATAGTTTTCAGAATATCCAGCTGTTATTTTTTTACAATTGGTTTGAAGCACCTTAGCATAATCGTTGCAAGACTTTGAAATTATCCCTAATAACTGAGAGGATTCTTTTTTAGTAAAAGGTAAATAATTCATCATTTTCACATTAACAAGGGTAGAAGAGGCTATGTCTTTGAAAAAATAATTGTTTCCTTTTGAAAATTTTAAAAAGTTGAACCGATTCTTTTCGAGTTCCTTTTCATAGGATTCTTCATGAGCATCTATTAATGTTTCGTATGCATCTTCAGAAAATGCTTCAAAATAAACCGGAAGAAAAATTTTGATATTATCTTTTTCAAGATCAAAATAGGTTCCTGGTAATGCATTTCTTTTTATTTGCGCTTCCGATTTTTGCTCACAAGAAAACATAAAAATAGTACTAATTATAATAGCTACTTGTAATGTTTTTATGTAGAGCGTTTTAATCATTACATTTTACTTCTTTGCTGGACGTTTATTAAAATCTACTTTCGCGTTAGGTGATGTTGCCTTTACGGGATTAGCAGGTTTGGTATCTGCTTCTCTGTCAAAATTCACATTGGTGAAATCTATTTTTAATATCTCGGCGTAATAATATTCTAAAGCAACATATAGAGATAGATATTTGTCTCCATAAACTATATGTGATTTTGTTTGTAATGCAGGATTAAAAAGCGTTCTATTCATGCTGTTAGTAGAAACTAAAGCATTAAAGGTTGTTTTTAAATCGTCTTTTTTCATGTTTTCACCAATACAATGTATAAGTGGGTTTTTGTAATTCACACCATTTGCATTAATAAAACCAGCTTCTTTTAAAGCCTTTGCAATTTCTACAGAGTGTTTAGAGGTAAATTTAGCAAAGTCTATTCTTTTATTAGAAGCTTGTTTTGTGAAAATGTTATATGCTCGATTTGTGTTTTGTAACTTTTTATCAAAATAAGGGGTAATGTCTTTTTCAAAAGAATATAAAGCTTCGTTTAATAATTTGCTATCCACTTCGGTACAATTAATAACCTGATCCTTTTCTGAAAATTGATAATCGGAAAAAGAAGTGTTTTCTTTTTTACAGCTAGATAGGTTAATCATTAAGATTACTAATAAAAGTTTAATACTAATGGTTTTCATGCGTTTATATTTATTGTTTTTAATTGGTCTTATGCGACATCCTTTTAATCCTTTCACTTCAGAATAAAGCAGTAGGTAAGGATGTTTCATGATTTAATTAGGTTTAATTTTCGGTTTTTAATCTTTCTTGTTCTAATTTTTCAGCCAAGCGTTTTTCAATAATTGGCGGTATTAAAGTTTTTCTAATATTTGTTTTTACAAAAGGAAAGAGTTCTAATTCGTCTTTCATTTTGTCGTTTTTATTAGGATGTTTATTGGTTCCTAATAGTGCAATTTCTCCTGTGTCAAACTGCTCTTGTTCTTTGGTAGCACTTTCTTTTATTTTTCTTTGAATAGTGCCTTCTTTTAACTGATTTAAAAATCCACCTTTTGCTTCTATATCTTTAAATAATTCTAAAGCTTTTTCTGCTAGCTGATTGGTTAAGCTTTCTATATAATAAGAACCTTCGGAAGCATTTTCTACAACATCAAAATAACTTTCACTCTTTAAAATCAGTAATTGGTTTCGTGCAATGCGCTCGCCAAATTCATTATCTTTATGGTAAATCGCATCATAAGCTAAATTACAAACGGTATCTGCTTCCCCAAGAATAGCACTCATACATTCTGTGGTGGTACGCAACATATTCGTATTATAATCATAAATCGTTTTGTTACGTTTTGTTGGTGTAACAAAAATATGGCAAGTTGCATCTAGCTTGTATTCTTGAACTAAAGTGGTAAATAATAAACGTAAAGCACGCAGTTTAGCAATTTCGAAAAAGTAATTGGTACCTACAGAAACGTTGAAAATAATTTGAAGCGCTTGATTTTCTGTATTCTCTAAATGATTTAAATATTCATTGGTTTGTGCCATAGCATATCCCAATTGCTGTACCATAGTTGCTCCAGCATTTTGGTATAAAGATACATCTACACTAAAAGATTTGGTTTGAGCAACAATAGCATCAAAATGTTGATGGTCTTCTTGTAAGTTTGTAAACCAATTTCCAGTTTTTGCAAGATTGCCAATAATGTCTGTTTGAATACTGGACTTTGTAGCAATGGTAGAAAGTTGTTTTACGAATTCGGAATCTAAAAACTGTAATTCAAAAAATAGAGTGGTTGTTTCTAAATCTATATTTTCGAGTAAATCTGTAATAGAAACTTCTTTATTAGGAATAATAAACTGAATGCTTTCTGCTCCTCGTTCTAATACTTTTATCGCTTTTTTGTTACTCAAAGCGACATCATACACAAATATAGTTTGACAAATAGACCAGCCTTCCGGGCTTGGAATACTTTTAAAAGGTGCATCGAATTCATCTGCATGATAAAATGGTTTCACATCGATGCCTTCGTTGGTTTTCCAGATTAAAGTGTCATTATAATCTGCACCTTTTAAGTCTGCTTGTATTTTTTGTTTCCATTGTTTTGAAGAAACTTTGTCAAAATCAGTAAATAATTTTTTAGTCATCCTTCTTGTTTTTTATGCTGTCTTCGTATTCTATAATATAAATTTCTTCGTTATCGCGTTTCATGTAATATGCTTCGCGAGCAAATTTTTCTAATCCTTCCTCTGTACTTAGTTTATTTAGTTCTTTATTGTCTTTTTCAATTTCTTTAAGATAGAATTTTTTTTCGTCTTCAAGATCATTAATATCGTTATTTAGTTCGTTATGTATGAGTAACGAGTTCGCATCAAAAAACAGCATCCAAACAGCGAATATTGCAAATATAATAAGGAATATGTTTTTAAAATACTTCAGCATTAGCTTATTCTTTCATTTATAATAGTTCTAACTATATCAACAGCAACGGTATTGTACTTATTGTTAGGTATAATAATATCTGCATACTCCTTCATGGGTTCAATAAATTGTTGATGCATTGGTTTTAATGTGTTTTGATAACGCGATAATACTTCGTCTAAATCTCTACCACGTTCTGCAATATCTCGTTTTAAACGTCTTATTAAACGCTCATCGCTATCTGCATGCACAAATATTTTAATATCAAACATGTCTCGTAATTCTCGATTGGTAAGGATTAAAATACCTTCTACAATCATAACTTTTCTTGGCATGGTATGAATGGTATCACCCGTTCTGTTGTGCTTTACAAAAGAGTAAACCGGTTGATCTATTGGGTTTCCGTTTTTTAATTCTTTTAAATGTTCGGCTATTAAATCGAAATCGATACTTCTAGGATGATCGAAATTAATTTTTGTTCTTTCGTTTAACGAAAGGTGAGAGGTATCTTTATAATAATGATCTTGTGAGATTACTCCAACTTCTCCTTCTGGTAATTCGTTAAGTATTTGGTCTACAACCGTTGTTTTTCCACAACCGGTTCCACCAGCAATTCCTATAATAAGCATGAATGTTTGTTTTGATTTAGATTCACAAATTTAAGATTATTTCTTCGGAATTATTTTAACTATCCCAACATTTTCTACACCAACATAAATATATCCATCTGGACCCTGACGAACACTACGTACTCTACCAATTCCATCGAGTAATCTTTCTTCAAAAACCACCTTGTTCTTTTTAAGTACACATCGGTCTAAATACTGAAACTTTAACGAGCCAACCAATAGATTCCCCTTCCATTTTGGGTAGATATCACTTGTAATAAATGCCATGCCACTTGGAGCTATAGAAGGATCCCAATAGTGAAGCGGTTGTTCCATTCCTGGTAAGTTGGTTTTGTCGGTGATTTTTGTACCATGATAATTAATACCATAGGTTATTTCTGGCCAGCCATAATTTTTGCCAGCTTTAATAATATTTATTTCATCGCCTCCACGAGGACCATGCTCGTGTGTCCAAATTTCTCCAGTAATAGGGTGTTTAGTCATACCTTGCGGATTTCTATGTCCGTAGGAGTAAATCGCCTTTTTTGCATTTGGAATAGTTAGAAATGGATTGTCATCAGGAATAGATCCATCGTCATGCAAACGATATATTTTTCCACCATCACGAGTAATGTCTTGCGGATTGATATCTCGTTTGCCACGTTCTCCAATAGAGAAGTATAGATAATTCTGATTATCAAAGGCTATTCTAGAACCAAAATGTTGTCCTGCTGTGGTATTTGGTAAAGCCTTATAAAGTACTTCTTGTTCTACAAGTTTGTTTCCATTTAATTTTGCGCGCATAATAGATGTATGTGCGCCATCATTTTCATCATTAGAGGAAGCATAAGAAATATAGAGCCATCCATTTTCTTTGTAATTAGGATGTAATGCTACATCCATTAAACCGCCTTGACCAAGATGTTCTATTTTTGGGAGGTTAGAAATTTCGATTTTCTGATTGTTTTTAAAAAGAATCATCTTGCCAGATTTTTCATTTATTAGAATAGAACCATCAGGTAAAAATGCAAATCCCCACGGATTTTGTAATTCTGGAACAATTATTTCGTAGCTATGCGCTGTATTTACAGGGTTTTTATCTTGGGCACAAGAATTATAACTAAGTGAAATTAAGGCCAATAAAAGGAATAAAGGATGCTTCATAATTAACAAAATAAAAAGTATTCACAATTTACTTCTTTTTATTGTTTGTTTTTAAAGAAAAGGTATATATTTGCAAACCTTAAATGGTAACACATTTTCGGGGTGTAGCGTAGCCCGGTTATCGCGCCACGTTTGGGACGTGGAGGCCGCAGGTTCGAATCCTGCCACCCCGACTACTAAAGCTCAACTTCATGTTGGGCTTTTTTTATGCATATACTTTTCTTATTTCTTTCTTATTTCTGGATATAAACGGTTTTAATATTTACAAATTCGTGAATACCTTCTTTAGATAATTCTCTACCATAACCAGAAGCTTTTGTTCCTCCAAAAGGTAATCTTGGATCCGATTTTACCATTTCATTAATAAAGAAAGCACCATCTGGTATGCTTGAAATAGCTTTGGTTGCTGTTTCTATATCTTCGGTAAATAACATAGTACCCAATCCAAATCTAGAATCTGTTGCTAATGCTATGGCTTCTTCTAAATCTTTCACTTTAAATATTGGTGCTACGGGACCAAAAGTTTCCTCTTTAAACACATCCATGTTTTTAGAAACATTAGTAAGTATTGTTGGTTCAAAATAAGCTTTGTTTCTTTTGTTTCCAGTAATCACTTTGGCTCCTTTACTAATAGCATCTGCTACTTGTTTTTGTAAATCTTCGGCAAGGTCTTCTCTGGCAAGGGTTGCAATTTCTGTTTCTTCATTTAATGGATCTCCATATTTTATAGCTTTTACTTTGGCTGTAAATTGTTCTAAAAAGGCATCGTAAATATTTTCAGTAACTATAAATCGTTTGGCAGCAATACAACTTTGTCCAGCATTCTGCATTCTAGCTTTTACCATGGTATCCATATATTTATCCAAATTGGCATCATCTAATACAATACAAGCATTGTTTCCGCCTAACTCTAATACCGCTTTCTTTAAATTTTCACCAGCAATTCTTGCAATAGTTCTTCCTGCTTTTTCACTTCCAGTTAAGGAAACCGCTTTTAGAATGTCCTCTTTTAAAATGGCTTCTATATTTTTATGATCTGTAATTAAGGTTTGAAAACAGCCTTTTGGATATCCAGCTTCCTCAAATATCTCTTGAATAGCCAAAGCACAACCACTAACGTTAGAAGCATGTTTTAAAAGCGCCGTATTTCCTGCAGTTAATGTTGGTGCCGCAAAACGAAAGACTTGCCAAAAAGGATAATTCCATGGCATTACCGATAGTATCACGCCTAAAGGATCATAACTGATAAAGCTTTCCTGTGCATCGGTTTCAATTATTTGATCTGCTAAAAAAGCATCGGCATTAGTGGCATAAAAATCACATAGAAAAACACATTTTTTAATTTCTGCCCTGCTTTCTTTAATCGGTTTACCCATTTCTAGAGTAATGAGCTGACTTAATTCTTCAAGACGTTCTTCTAAAATATTACCTACTTCAAATAATAGGAGTGCTCTTTTACTAACCTCTTTTGTGCTCCAATCTTTAAAAATGTTTTCAGCTAAAGTTAATTTCGAAAAGACTTCCTCTTTACTATGTAAAGGATAGCTTTTTATCGTTTCTTGGTTGTAAGGGTTCACGGATTTTATGATGTCTGACATATTATTCGGTTTTAATTAAACGTATTACAAAATTACAGTTAAGATAAGTATAGTATTAACTTATTTGCGAAAAGTCTTAACGTTATCCTAATTCTTTTTGAGGCAAAACTTGATTCTATTGCGTCAAGGGGTGTTTTACTTCGGTAGTATCTTTACCGTAAATAAATGTTTAACAAAAAAAAAGAAAAATTATGAGTAATTCAAATAGTACGTTATTAGGAATATTAGCAGGAACCGCAATTGGAGCCACCTTAGGGATTTTATTTGCACCAGATAAAGGTTCAAAAACGAGACAACGTATTTCTGACGAAGCACAAGCTGCTAAAGATAAATTAGCAGAAACAGCAATGGAACTAAAAGAAAAGGCAGTAACAACTGCAACTTTAAAAAAGGAAACTTTAGACGAACAAGTAGAATCTATAGTGTCTAGTGCAAGCTATAAAGCCGAAGATGTAATCGCTACTTTAGAGGAAAAACTGAAGGATTTAAAAGCGAAAAATAAGAAGTTACAAAAAACGTCATAATAGATGAGCGTATTTGAATCTTTAAATAACACGTCCGATAAGGCAACAGATCTTGGTGAAAAGTATTTAAAAACATCACAAGAGTATATCACGCTTAAGGCATTTCAGCAATTAACTTTTTCATTTAGTTTAATTGTGAAGCTTTTTGCTGTTGGCGCTTTAGTGTTTTTAGGGCTCATTTTTTTAGCCATTTCTGGAGCTATTGCAATTGGTAATGCCCTAGATAGTATAACACTGGGTTGCCTAATTGTTGCTGTCATTTTTTTGATGCTAGCCATATTAGTTTATGTTTTAAGAAAGCATATCGATCGAAAAATAATCCAGAAAATTTCCATTAAATTTTTTAATTAAGACCTATGAAAACCTATAATTCCTTTAAAGATATTGATAATGACTTGAAAAAGTTAGACCTAGAGCGACAAATAGCTTGGGAAGAATTGAAACTAGTTAAAGAAGAATTTAAAGAAGATCTTCAGCCTTTAAATTGGGTGAATACTGCATTAAAAATTGCGGGAAAAATGGGTGGGTATATGTTATTGAAAAAGATCATTAAATGATAAGCCAGCATTTGGATGTTAAGCTGTCTAAAAATCTATGAAATTTAGATCGCTTTTTAAGTTATTCCTTTTATGGTTTGAGTATGTGCTTCATTACTTTAGGTATTACTCAGGTTTATAATTTCACACTTTCTTATTCTTAAATCTAATGTATGCATAGGTCAAAAATAATAATAAGTATATTCTTAATGGTTTGTATTGGGAGCTTATTCTTTCTTCAAAATAAATTCAAAAAAGAAGTAATTCAAGTATTGGATACTAAATTGCCAGAAAACATAACGCTAGAATATGCTACAATACATGCCAATGTTTTTAACGGTACAGTGAAATTGGAAAGTCTATCTGCAAAAGTACTACATGCAGATAAAAATCTAATGGCAACATTGAATGCGAATACTCTTAAGGTTGATGGATTTAGTTTATGGCAGTTTATTTTTAATAATACCATTGCAGTAGATAATATTGTTTTCACGCAACCCAAATTGGAATACCATAGCTATTCTGAAAAACAAAGGGAACAAAAAGATACTACTGAAAAGTCTTCATTTAATAAAATAATTACCATACATAATTTCTCCGTTGTAAATGGCGCTTTACAAGTGAAAGATGCTAAATCAGATACGCTTGTAGCCAATGTAGATAGAATCGATTTTAATGTAAATAATCTTCATTTCAATGCGGAAACAATACAGCAAAAAATACCGTTTAATTATCTTGATTATCAGCTTACTACGAAACAGTTTTTCATGAATTTAAGTACTTATGAAGTCTTAAAGATAGACGATTTCAGCTTAGATAATAAAGGGCTTCATCTGAAAAACATCTTCTTAGAAACCAAGTTTTCAAAAGAAGCGTTGTCTTCTAAAATTAAAGTAGAACGCGATCATGTAAATCTTCATATTCCAGAAGTAGTACTCCATAAATTAGACTTCGGGTTTCATAAAGACGTTTTTTTTGTAACCGCAGATTCCGGAAAAATAGAACAACCCAATTTAAGTCTTTATAGAGATAAAAGAGTTGCAGATGATATACGAATCAAAAGTATGTATAGCAAAATGTTACGCGATTTACCAATAGATTTATCCATACATAACCTAGACGTTAATAATGGTAATGTCGCTTATGCCGAAAGATTAGGTGCTACTACGCGAGCTGGAGCAATCTTTTTTAAAACCGTAAATGCTAAGTTAACTAATCTAGGAAATACCTATAAAAAAGGAGAGAAAACCAAAATAGCTATTCGTTCTAATTTTATGGATAAAGCACCAATGCGCTTAGATATTCATTTTGATGTTACTAATAAACAGGATGCTTTTTTAGCCTCTGGAGCGTTTGAGAATTTCGATGCAGAAATAGCAAATACTTTTTTTGAGACAAATTTAAATGCAAAAGCAGAAGGAGAAATAGAACAGATTTACTTTACTTTTAGTGGGAATAATGCCAGCGCAAAAGGAGATTTGAAAATGAAATACGAAGCGTTTAAATTTGAAATACTAAATGATAAAAACAAGGTTAATACCTTTTTAACAACTATTGGTAATGTGTTTGTAAATGATGGTTCTAAAACAGATGAAGATGGGTACCGACATGGAGAAATAGCGGTGAATCGTAATACAACAAAATCTTTCTTTAATTATTTGTGGATTAATGTACAGAGTGGTTTAATAAGCACATTAACAGGAAAAGGAAGTAAATAAAATTAAATTTTAAAGTCCCAGATGAACAAACGTAAAATATTTAAAAAGAAAAGATATATCATTCCTTTTTTACTTGTGGTAACCGTATTAATTCTTAGATTAATGTTGCCATTTATTGTGAAAAACCACGTAAACAAGGTGCTTGCAGATATTCCTGGCTATTACGGACAAGTAGAAGATATTGATATTTCTTTAGTACGCGGTGCTTATGTTATAGATAATTTGTACTTGAATAAAGGGAACGCAAGTTCTCAAGTACCTTTTTTAAACTTCCCAAAAACCGATATTTCTATAGAATGGAAATCCTTGTTTAAAGGTAAGATTGTAAGTGAAATAGTAATGACTAGTCCAGAAGTTATTTATGTGTTTGAAGATCAATCGGAAAAAGAAAATACTTCTGATATTGATGATTGGTCCAAAGCACTAACCGATCTAGTTCCCATAGATATTAATAACTTAGAGATTCGTGACGGTAAGTTTGCGTTTGTCGAAGTTACTGCAGACCCAACCATAGACCTGCATTTAGATAAAGTACAATTGTCTATGTCTAATTTAAGAAATGTAGTTGAAAAATCGGTAAAATTACCATCTACCATTCATGCAACTGCTATTTCTGTTGGAGAAGGAAACTTTAAGTTAGATGGTAAAATGAATATTATTAAGAAAATTCCAGATATGGATATTTCTTTTTCCTTAGAAAATGCAAACGTTTCTGCTCTAAACGATTTTACAAATCACTACGCTGGTATTGATTTTAAAAAAGGAAATTTTAATGTTTTTAGTGAGGTTGCTATTGCAGACGGCTATCTAAAAGGCTATGTGAAACCCATTTTAAAAGATGCGGTATTAATAGGAAAAGAAGATGGTTTTTTAGAAACCCTTTGGGAAGGATTTGTAGGCTTTTTTAAGTTTGTTTTAAAAAATCAAAAAGAAAATACGTTGGCGACTAAAGTACCGATTTCTGGAGATTTGAATACGGTAGATTCTAAAGTTTGGCCAACCATAACTAACATCTTTAAAAATGCATGGGTAGAAGCGTTTAAAAATGTTATTGATAATGATATCGATTTTAAAGACGCGGAAAAAGAAGCCGTAAAAGAATAAGGTGTTGTTTTAAGATTCGTCTTCTTCTATAAGAACTACAAGCTGTTTCTTATATTCATTAGGAGTAATATTATATTTATTTTTAAAAATTTTAGAAAAATAACTTCTGCTCGTAAAACCAATAGAATATACTATTTGCGAAATATTTAAGTTCGTGTTATTCATTAAATCTCTAGCTTTTTCTAGTCTAACGTGTCTAATATATTCGGTTACGGTTCTTGCAAATAAAAATTTAAAACCTTCTTGTAACTTCGCTTGCGACAAGCCTGTTTTTTTAGATAATTCGTCTAAAGAATAATTGTCAGAAGGAGTTTTAACTATTTTTTTACCAAGTTTCTTTATTATTTTTAATTCCGTTTTTTGGAGATCAATTTCAAGAACATTCGCATTGTCGTATTTGTTATAAAACTCAATATGCATGGACAAAAGGTGGTACAATTCGCCTTCTGCTTTTAGTAGCCTAATCATGCCTTTCGTTTTAATATCTTGTAAAGCTTTCACGCGATCTGCCATTTTAAGACTAATAGGTCCGTAGTAAGCAAACTTTTTTTCATGCTCTTTATCCACAAAAATAGCATGTAATTTTTTGTTTAGCATGTGCGCAATATTAATCCTTTTGTTTAAAAACTGTTTGCGTACAATTTTAATGTTATTCAGTTCTAAATGTATTCCTTTAGGAAAGTAAAAATGATGCGATACATCACTGTCACAAGTGCCAATAAAGGAGTGAAACTGCTCTACAATAGTATATTCTTTCTGGTCACTAAATTTATGTTGAAAAGAACCATTTAAAGAATACGTAAAACGGATGGGATTAAAATTAGAAGGATCTACGATTACTTGTATTTCCTCAAAAAAGATAAGATGATACTCTATAAAACTTACGCCCCAATCAAAGGTCATTAATCGAATATATCCTTTGGCAGAATCATTATCCAGATCCAAACGGTATTCTCCCCATTTCTGAGTAATCTTTCCTCCAATTTGCTCTTTAAATTGCTTAATACTGTCCACAGTATTTTCAGCATTAATTTTGATAATTTTCATTTAATGACGTAGCATATAAAGCGTTTCGTTATTCTAAATATTAAAGTAAAGATATATTAAAATAATGAAAATAGATATACCTAGATTCTGTTAATGATTTCTTAAATCATTAAATGAGCTAAAATCCATAGGATGTGCGTTAATACCTCTTGTACTTTAGTGTTAATTTTGGACTATAACGAACTCGGTCTTATACTGGAGATACGTTTAGATAGTATGTGACATATATCTTAAAATAAAATGTTGCTAATCAAAAAAACATTTAGAAATGAGCAATTACACAGACAAAGTAGGAAACAGATTAAATGCTTTATTAGAGAAAAACTACGATGCCGAAAAAGGGTATAAAAAAGCAGCAGAAAACGCGAAGCATATTGGACTAAAAAACTTTTTTAATAAAAAGGCACAAGAGCGTTATGATTTTGGATATGAACTAAAAACAGAAATTAAATCTTTTGGGCAACCCACAGAAAAAGATGGTAGTCTAACCGGAAAAGCACACAGAGCTTGGATGGATGTAAAAGCTGCCTTATCTTCAGATAATGATGAATCCATGTTAGAAGAAGCCATTAGAGGAGAAAAAGCGGCCATAGCAGAATACGAAGAGGTTCTTGGTGAAGTCGGTTTGCCTTTAAATACAAAAAACATGCTTTTTAATCAGAAAAATCACATTCAGCAAGAGCTTAATACTATTAAGAGATTAGAAGATTTAAAATAAAAAAATGCTTCACCAATGCATTAAAAAAGGAAATGCTATTACGGTATTTCCTTTTTTATTTTGTTAAAGGGAATAGCGCACCTATTTTTATCAAAGGCATTAAGAACTTTGGTTTATTATTCCTTTATTTAAAATAAAAGATATGTTTTATAAATTACGAAATACAGCTAGTTTAAAACAAATAGAGCAGGAACTTAATACACCATTTGCATATCCTAAATTATATAGGCCTATACAAGTGTTAAATGGTTTTAAAGAGGTTTCCTTACCAATTATCACCATGGAAAAGCCGAAGATTATCGATTTTTCTATTTGGGGATTATTACCTACTGATTTTGAAGAAAACTGGGCGGTTTTTCAAAATATATCTAATACCTTAAATGTGGATATTCAGAATATAAATGAAAAAGATCCATTTCTTTCGGAAGCTTTAAACAAAAGACGTTGCTTAATTATTGTTACCGGATTTTATACCACCTACATAAGTAACGGGAAAATTAAATCTTTTCATGTTTTTCGTAAAAATAACCTGCCTTTTTGCTTGGCTGGAATATATAATGAATTGGCCGATGGTTTTAAAACCTGCTCTGTTCTTATAACTACAAACACAAATTCTAAAGCTAATTCTATTCCAAGCTTTTCTATAAAACAACCTTTAGTGCTTAAGAAAAAATATTTCGATTATTGGTTGGCCGAAGATAATTCGTTTTTCGATTTAAAAAGTCTTGTAAAAGATTTAGATACGTATACGTTTGAATCTGAAGTTGTAGATCAAAAAACATTAGATCTTTATGCTATTTCTAATAACCAATTTTAAGAAATACAGGAATAATTCTTAAAAGAGTTCATTTAAGATTGGATACCGTTAATCTAATTCCTAATAATGAATGACCTTTACCCTAATGCAATGAAAGACATTGTATTACTAATTTAAAACCAAAATAATATGTTACGTTACGCAATCATTTTTGTCATTTTAGCAATAATCGCCGGAATTTTTGGTTTCGGAGGGATATCTGAAGGAGCAGCAAGTATAGCAAAAATTCTATTTTATATTTTTATAGTACTCTTTGTTGTGTCCTTAATTACAGGAAGAAAGAAAATTTAATAAATACTAAAACACTAAAACAAAACACGATGAAAAAATTAATTTATTCAGTACTACTAATATTTACCATGTCTGCCGTTTTTACCAGTTGCAGAGAAGATAAAAAAGATAAAGTAGAAGACGCTGTCGAAGATGTAACAGACGACATTGGAGATGGTATTGAAGATGCAGGAGATGAAATAGAAGATGCAGTAGATTAATGCCAAGCTTTAATAGTATTGTCAGTAGTTTTTAATAATCAAAGAAAGGCAGTTTAATCCACGATTTTACTGCCTTTTTTATTTAAAATACAAGTATTATGGAATATGCAAAACATGAAATAGAATATATAAACGCATTAAAAGAAAAAGGCTATACCAGTAATTTTAGGATGATAGACGGCCTTTTGGTAGAAATAAATTCTAAGGAGAAATTAAAACCAGAACAAATCTTTATAGATCAAGAAATGCGCTTTGAAGGAATGAGTAATCCGTCAGATGCCTCTATATTATATGCTATAAAAACAGACTCTGGTTTCAAAGGAACTGTTTTGGCTAGCTATGCACCAACAGGAAATTTAGAATTAGCAGAATTTTTTAAAGAAATACCAAAATCAAATAATAATGCGAATTAATCTTCATGTGGTTTTTGAGGATGTAATGCTGCAGTATCTGGTTCCATGTGTTTTAGGAAATCGGTAGGCGTTTCTAATAGATAAAATGAATTATCAACTATTAATATAGATCCTTTAAGTACTTCCGGATTCTTATGTAAAACCTTAATCCAATCTTCATTACCTAAATGGATGCCCTTTTCGGTGTAATTTTGTGTGAAATACGGATGCTTTTGATTTACCAAACTAGACAGTGGAGTATGAAGCGCTTCAGCAATCTCTATCCATTGTGTTCCTGTTAGCTTTGTTTTAGATAAATCAATAGCTAAAACATCTTTTTTTGATGCAGTAACATAGGCTAAGGTTTGTTTCCCTAAAGAACTATTAGAACTGTAATATAATTTAATCTTATTTTTATGTTTTGATATTATTCCCATTTGTTTTTGCTTTTAGTTGTACTTGTTTCTTAAAGCGTATTTATATTTCTTCGCTGTATTCCTTTTTATAAATCCGAACCATTACCAGGAATAGGCTTAATAATAACGGGCCAAAAATTAATCCGATAAAACCAAATAAAGGCACACCAATAATAACACCAATTAAAGTGATTAAAGGATGCACATTGTCTAGTTTTTTTAGAACAAAAAGTCGAATTAAATTATCTGTAGAACCAACAATAATTAGTCCGTAGAGTAGTATTCCCCAAGCTTGAAAAGCATCTCCATTAGCGTAGGTTAATATAAACGCAGGTATTATACCTAGCATGCCGCCAACAAACGGAATCATAGAACCTATGGTTACCATGACAAACCAGAAGAACGGATTCTCTATTCCGAAAATTAAAAATCCAATAAGCGCAACAATACCTTGAGCGATAGCAACTAAAGGGATTCCTAATGCATTAGAACGTACCATAACATTAACATCTTCGCCAATAATTTTTAAATTGTCTTTATGCAGAGGAATATATGCAAACAGGCTTTCTCTTAATTTTCGTCTATTTGTTAACATGTAAAAAAGTAAGAAATACATAATGAAGATGGCAATAGCGACTTCAAAAGTACTACCTGCAATACTTTGTAGTTTTTCAGAAACGATGCTAGAGACTTGAGAGGCATCTATTTGAGAACTAATATTGTAGCCTAAAGCATTTTCAATTTTTTCAAGCTGTAATTTAATCGCATTGGTAACACGTTCTGAATTTTCGGCAGCATTACTCACTTTATTACCTAACATAAATACTATTCCTGTAACAGGTAATAAAATACATATAAACGATAAGATTAATAAAACGATAGCAGCAAGTTCTTTATTCCAACCCTTCTGTACCAGTTTTTTCATAGGCATACGTAATAAAACATAAATGGTTATGGCGCCTAAAACTCCTGAAAAATAAGGCAGTATTTCTAATAAAATAAGACTTGCTATGCTCAGTATGATAGCTAATAGGAAGAGCTGATTAATAACTTTATGGCTAATTTGCTTCATTTTAAATTGGAATTATTGGTTTTGTTTTAACTGAAATTATTATAGTTAATACACGAATGGATTTGCTACTACCAAAGGTATGCTTAAGTCACATAAAAGATTAATCGCTTTACATAACATGTTAACTGTATTGCTAAATTTTAGATTAAATCCAATCGGAAAGATTATAAATGAGCGAAATATTTAGGTCGTTTATGGAAACATCAATAATTGTTATGAATAGATAATAACTGTTGATAACTTAAACGTAAGGTTTCTATCAAAAATCCTACTTTTGTATACATAATATGATACTAAAATTATGTCTGATACAATAGAAAAAGTAAAATGCTTAATAATAGGATCTGGTCCTGCTGGTTATACAGCAGCAATTTATGCAGCCAGAGCGAATATGAAACCTGTTTTATACCAAGGAACACAACCAGGAGGACAGTTAACTACAACAAATGAAGTAGAAAACTTTCCAGGTTACCCGGAAGGAATTACAGGACCAGCAATGATGATGGAGCTGCAAGCACAAGCAGAACGTTTTGAAACAGATGTACGTGATGGTTGGGTGACTAAAGTAGATTTCTCAGGAGATGTGCATAAAGTTTGGATAAACGAAACAAAAGAGATTCACTGTGATACGGTAATTATATCTACTGGAGCTTCAGCAAAATATCTAGGATTAGATTCGGAACAAAAATATTTAAAACTTGGAGGTGGCGTTTCTGCCTGTGCCGTTTGTGATGGTTTTTTCTACAGAAATCAAGAAGTAGTAATCGTTGGAGCTGGAGATAGCGCCTGTGAAGAAGCTCATTACTTATCTAAGCTTTGTAAAAAAGTTACTATGCTTGTAAGACGTGATGAATTTAGAGCTTCTAAAATCATGGCTGCTCGTGTGGCAAACACAGAAAATATTGAAATTTTATTCAATACAGAAACGGAAGAAGTTTTAGGTGACGGACAAGTAGTTACTGGCGTGCGAGTTTTAAATAATAAAACCAATGAAACTACAGATATTCCTGCAACAGGATTTTTTGTAGCCATTGGTCACAAACCAAATACAGGCATCTTTAAAGGATTCTTAGATTTAGATGAAACCGGTTATATTATTAATGCAAAACCAGGAACATCTAAAACAAATGTAGATGGTGTTTTTGTATCTGGTGATGCAGCAGATCATGTATACAGACAAGCAATTACAGCAGCAGGAACAGGTTGTATGGCAGCTTTAGATGCAGAACGTTATTTAGCAGCTAAAGATGCTACTTTTGAGGTTAGTACTTCAAATTATAACTAGATAAAATATTAGATTTATAATCAATTACTAAAAAAGCCGAAACTTATGTTTCGGCTTTTTTTATAGTATAAAATGCTGGTTTTAGAAGTCTTTAAGAAGATGTGTTCGTGTCTGTTTCCTCTTGCTCTACGAGCGTTTTATTATACTTTTTATGTTGTATTTTTTTCTTTTCTAAAATGGCATAAAATTTTCTAGGAGATATTTTTAAATCCTTAGTGATAGCACTAACCTTTTTCTTTCCTTTTTTATACAGTTTTAAGTTTTCGTTTACTTTTTTATTGAAATAGTAATCGTTAAGCTTTTTAACCACCTGTAACTCGGTTAGGTTTGATGCTTGCGCATAGTCTTCTAATTCGGAGGTGATTTTGGATAAATTATTTTTCATAGGGAAATTTTTTTGGTGTTCGCATTTAGAAAAGGAAACCTATTGGTTTGGTTTTCTTGCTTATTTCTTACTCCTAATTTAGGAAATATAAAGAGAAACTCAAAATCCTATTGGATATGTGAGAGTAGAAGGGAAGCATTATCTCCAATATAAGATTTGCTCAGAAATAATAATTGATAAGGTTTAACTTTTAGAAATATTCGATTTTTCGTCTAAAAGCGCTAAGAATGTAACAAGAGGTACAGTGGATTTACCTTTTTTAGAAAATAAAATTTTAATAATCGAGAAATATCCCAAGCCTCCCAATTGCGTTAAATAATAACGTTTCAATAGGTGCTTATCGTCGGTTTTAAAAAGATAAAAAGTCCGCTGTTGAATTTCGAAAGTTCTTAAAGCTGTAATAGCTTCAAATGGTATTTTGTTGTTGTCAAAGTAAAGTGCCGTTGCGGTAAACTCTAATTTTTTTAAACTAATAAAAAGGATAAAGGCTAGTATGGCGATACTCCAAGTGGCATACTCCCAAAATCGGTTTAAATGGAAATAGGCTGTTATAAAATAGGCTAGTACCAATACAAACCAAGAGAGAAAATATTTTTTGAAAGCTATGTTAGAGGATATTTTTGTACGTGATTGCATGTTAATGTTTCTCCATAAAAATAAGTTTCAAGTCACTACTTAGAATCTTCTTTATGTATTATTCTTCTAAATTACTGTGAATTTTAATCTTAAATTGTCCGTTTTCTAAGATTTTGTATTCCGTTTCTTCATTAAATTTATATAGTTTACAACTAAAATTTCCTTCTATTTCAAACAAACCATCTTCTACTTCTAAGATAGATGCAATAGTAAAAGAGGCATCTGTATTGTTTCCAAATCGTGAAGAATAATCGATTTCTTGATTTTCATATTCCGCAGGAAAAAAGTCTAAAGCAACATTATTAATTATAGTATTCCCAGGAAAGGTTTCATAGTTAAAAGTGTTTAGCCCTAAAAAGCTTCTCATACTTGTCAATTCATTTTCTAAAGAAGAATCTCCTAAAGGAATTTTGGAGAAGTACATTTTTGCATGCGCCTTATTATTTAAGTTTTATTTACAATTCCTTTTTGTGCAATGTAGTAGTACCTTTAAATTTGTTGATAGTTATTTTTGGATCTCCATAAAGATTCACATCGCTAGTTCCAGAAGCTTCGAGAGTTAACTCATTTGCAACATGAATTGTAGCATCACTAGAATCTTCAATAATTAAATTACACGTGTTTATGGTTAAGTTTTTTGCTGAAAAATCGGAAGAATTAATCGTGTTAAGTATTGCGTGTTCCACGTCTCCTTCCAATTTAGCATAAGCACCTTGGTACATTTCTACTTTTAAACTATCGGTTTCAATTAAAGCTTCCGTTTTACTGTTTTCATTTAGTTCTATAATAACCTTATCGCTTTCTATATTTAGCTTAGATTTTGAACTGATACCAAAAGTCGATCTGTTATTGTTTGTAAGGGTGAATTTTTTGTTTTTAATGTTTAGAAAAGCTTTGGCATAGTCGTTAATTTTTAATTCTAACGAATCATTTTTAAGCGTATTAGCAGCACTAACTTCTGCATCATCATTTACTTCTATATAACGAAGACTTTTTGTAATGTTTACAACGATATTTAATCTTTTACTAGATTGTATTTTTGCCGAAGTACTAAAACTTAGCACACTATCTTTTACCGAAAATTGAATGATATCATGTAAGTTTTCATCGGTTTCAATTTCAACGGAAGTTGCATCACTTTGTATTAATTCTATTTCAAATTTATCACCAAAAGTAATCGCGTTAAAATCGTCTATTATAGTTTCTATGGTAGTGACATTTTTATTTCCTTTTACTTTTTCTTGAGCAAATCCTTTTACAGCAAGCATTGCAATACATAGCGTCAAGAGTCCTTTTTTAAACATTTATTTTGTAATTAATTGTTATAGATACAAATATATGCAAAAACCATCCCAAACTTGATTTTAAGTTTAGAATGGTTTTTTATGCTAAATAAATTCAGCAAAAATTGGTTGGTTTTATTGTTTACGGATACTGCCAGAGACACCATCACTTTTTTCTATAAATACAGGATCGCCATAATAAGAAATGTCTCCACCACTAGTAGCTTTGGCGTATAATTCCTTTTTTGTGTTTACTGTAATTCCTGCACCACTTGTAGCTTTTACCTTGGACGAGTTGGTTATTAAGTTTTGTGCTTCAATATCGCTTCCGCTAGTTGCATGCGCAGTTAGTGAGTTTGCAGTTCCTCTTAATACTAAATCGCTTCCGCTTGTAGATTTACAATCTAAAGTTTCTACATTAATATCTAAATCCATATCACTTCCGCTTGTGGTACTCAATTCTAAATGATTTGTAGTAATAGTATTTACCGAAAACACATCACTTCCGCTGGTAGATTTAATACTTGAAATATCTTTAAAGCTTAGTCTGATTTTTTTAGAATCTGCATTACCTATATTTTTATCGGCATAAATTTTTAAAGTACCGTTTTCTACTTCTGTCTTAATAAGTTCATGAAGATTTTGATCTGCTTCTACAGTTAATGAAATAGCTTCGCCTTGGGTTAAATAAAGGTCTAATCCGTGACTGACTTTTATTGACGTAAAAGTACCTTCAATGTTTCTATTTTCTGTAGAAACGTTTCCTGTTCCGTTAATTCCGTTGTTAAAATTAACATCAAAATTACAAGATGTAAATAACAAGCTGATAAGCAGTGTTATAATGATTTTGGCTAGTGTGGTCATAATTGTTCGTTTTTTGATTGATTAATAGTTCAAATATTATATTTTTTGTTAGTGATTAATAACTTAAATATCTGAATTGTTGTTTTTTAATGATGAATTGTTAATCGTCGTCTGAATGTATTTGAATACCATCTTCATCTATATGTACTTTTACGTCGTTAGCATTTCCTCTAACGCCATTTTCGTCAATTTTTAGATTAGAATCTTTCGTTTTAATTTCTACACCATCGTTATGGATATTAATACTTCCTTTTTCATCATTAACATTTATTTTAATTTTATAGTCGTCTTCCTCTTCGTCATCTTTCGGACAATCTAAACAAGTTGCTTCGTCATTAAGTATTTTAAAATAATGTCCAGCATCTTTATAGGTCACCAAGTTGTTGTTGGACGTATAATAATTTAAAAAAGACCTTGTATTCTTGTTTAATTTTAGAACCGTTCCTTCTGGGATATATAAGATTAATTCAATCTCTTGATCGCTAAATTTATTTTCAGCATCGGTTGTTAAATACTTATCTAGTTGTATCGTATTGTTAACTAGTGCATACTTATAAATTATGTTTTCTGCACGTTCTTTAGCGGTTTGATAACTGTTACCATCTGCATTTTTTTCTACATGTAGAGTAGCGATGGAATCTTCGGTAGATCTAATGGTTAGTCTAATGTCTGAAGAATAGATAATTTTTTCATCATTATCCCCATAGGCTAAGTAAAAAGAGTTTCCGCCTCTATGCATACTTTTATTGTAGGCATTATTGTCCATCATTTTAATATTTAAGGTGTCCTTTGCAGTGATGTTGTACTCTTCTTTTTCATTCACCGTAGCATCAAAAGCATGTTCTGTAGCTTGCGTAACACCAATGACAACTAATCCAATGATAGCCATTAACCATAAACCTAGTAACGAGAATTTTGCAATGTTACCAATCGATCTAAGGTTGTTAATTAGAATTTTTAAGCCTAAATAAAAGATAAAGAAAAACGGAATACCAATTGCGAATAAAGATAAAAGCGAAACAAGCCAAACTGGAGTTCCTGCTGCATTTGCAGTATCTACAATATCAAATCCAGGAACATTTATAGCATCAGAAATACCAACGGTAAACATACCTATTATTAATCCTATTAATGCCGAAGCACCAATGATGATAAGAATAATTCCTATAAATTTTGCTGCTACTTTTAAGAAAAACATAAAGATGTCTCCAATAGTGTCAAAGAACGATGTGGATGTTGATTTTAAGGAGTTACTTTTTTTTTTAAAGTCTATATTTTTTGCAGCATCACTAACCGAGTCGGAAACGTTTTTTGCAACGTCGGAAACCGTAGAAATACCATCCTTAATTTTCTTTTCAATATTACTAATGTTAACAGGCTCGCCTTTCATCATTAGTTTATCACTGGTGGTTTTTGCTTCCGGAACTAAAATCCATAATAATATGTATAATAAAACTCCTGTTCCTGCACCAAAGATTAATAGAATCCATATTAAACGAATCCAAATAGCGTCGATACCAAAATAATGTGATAATCCAGCCGAAACACCACCAACATATGAGTTGTCTGTATCTCTAAAAAGCTTTCTAGAAGCAGTTCTGTTACTAGAGTGTTGCTTAGGTTCGTCTTCAAATATTTCATCGTCTACAATGTAATCCTCTGGTTGTCCCATAATGGTAATTACATCGTCTACTTCTTTTACACCAATAACTTGCTTGTCGTGTTTAACACGCTCGTTAAAAAGTTCTGCAATTCTTGCTTCAATGTCCGAAATGATTTCCGAACGACCTTGAGAGTCTGTAAACGAACGTTTAATAGCCTCCAGATAGCGCTGTAATTTTGTATATGCATCTTCATCTATATGAAAAAATATACCTGCTAAATTTATGTTGACTGTTTTATTCATTTTTCGTTGGTTTTTTGTCTTGTTACTATATTCACTGCGTTTTGTAATTCGTTCCAAGTAGTGGTTAATTCTTTAAGAAAAAGTTTTCCTGTTTCTGTTAAACCATAATATTTTCTTGGAGGTCCTGAGGTGGATTCTTCCCATCTGTAATTAAGAAGTCCAGCGTTTTTTAATCTAGTAAGTAAAGGGTAAATAGTTCCTTCTACTACTAGCAATTTAGCGTCTTTTAATGTTCCAAGAATTTCTGCAACATAGGCATCATTGTCTTTTAAGACAGATAATATGCAGTATTCTAAAACACCTTTTCGCATTTGTGCTTTTGTGTTTTCTATCTTCATAGTTTTCTTTTGATTTTGTTATAACTGTTCATTTTTTGATGGATGAGATTGATGATTAGTAATAGGACGAGTGATTAGTTCGTGTAATTTATTTTAAAAAATTGATGGTTAATGGGTAATTAAACAATTGGCCATCTCTTGCTGTTAAACTTGCTTTGATTATAAAAACAAGTTCTAATAAGAAAGCTATAATTGCTAATCCTGCAAAAGCGCCTCCTATATATAATAAGGGAGAAGGCTTGTCTAGGTTGATGCTAATATTTTCAAAAACATTAATATCTATAAAGTCGATTTGTTTAAAAATATTAAAGATGAAAAACGGAACCGTTAGCAATCCTATTACAATACTATATAGTAAAATGCTAATCTGAAAATTAATTGCTTGCTTACCATGTGCATCTATAAATTCGGATTTATCCTTATTTGCAACCCAAAGTATTATCGGACCAATAAAATTTCCTAAGGGAATAATAAACCTAGAAAAGGTAGATAAATGAATAAAAGTTGCAATGTTTTTTTGATGGTTATTTTCCATGATTAAAAAGTATATAATAGTTTCTTATACAAATATATGTCTTTAAAAAGGTATTATGTTACGCATAGTACTAAAAATTAACAAAAAATTAACAAATTGATTTGTCAATTTTTTTCGATATTTTTGAAGAAATTAAGATACAAAATGAAGCTAACACCAGGAAAGATAAATACTTTCAATCTACTTAAACTACCTTCTGTTTTTTTTACAGGAATTCGCGTAAAAGCTATTGATGATACTTCTTGTACCGTATCTGTTAAGCATAGATGGATAAACCAAAACCCTTTTAAATCTATGTTTTGGGCGGTACAAGGGATGGCTGCCGAATTAACCACAGGAGCTTTAATGCTAATGAAAATTAAAGAAAGTGGAAAAAATATTTCGATGCTTGTCGCTAATAACAATGCTACTTTTACTAAAAAGGCAACCGGAAGGATAACCTTTATATGTACCGACGGGAATAAAATAGATGCTGCCATGAAAAAAGCTATAGAAACAGGAGAAGGACAAACTATCTGGATGCAATCAATAGGTACTAATGCCGATGGCGTTGAAGTTTCTGTATTTAATTTTGAGTGGTCTATTAAAGTGAAGAGTAAAAAATAATCTGTAACAAATCATAAAAGAAACCAACCTATACCCATAGCAATCAAAAAAAAATAATATTATGACAGCACATGAAATAGATTATCGTATTTATGGAGAAGAAATGCAATACGTAGAAATTGAGTTAGATCCTCAAGAAGGCGTTGTTGCAGAATCTGGAAGTTTTATGATGATGGATGATGGTATTAAAATGGAAACCATTTTTGGTGATGGCTCGAAAAAAGATACCGGATTTCTTGGTAAGATTTTAGGCGCAGGGAAACGTATCCTTACAGGAGAAAGTATGTTTATGACTGCCTTTTATAATGATTTAACTGGTAAGCGTAATGTGAGTTTTGCATCTCCGTATCCAGGAAAAATTATCCCTATCGATTTAACCGAGTTTGGTGGGAAATTTATTTGCCAAAAAGATGCCTTTTTATGTGCAGCTAAAGGTGTAAGTATAGGAGTAGAGTTTTCTAAAAAACTTGGAAGAGGATTATTTGGTGGCGAAGGTTTTATCATGCAAAAATTAGAAGGTGATGGTATGGCATTTGTTCATGCTGGAGGTACCATGGCTAGAAAAGAACTAAAATCGGGAGAAACATTACGTGTTGATACTGGTTGTATTGTTGGTTTTGACCAAACCGTAAATTATGACATTGAGTTTGTTGGTGGTATAAAAAATACAGTCTTTGGTGGTGAAGGATTATTCTTTGCAAAGCTAGAAGGACCAGGAACTGTTTTTGTACAATCCTTACCTTTTAGCAGATTAGCAGGTAGAGTATTAGCTAGTGCACCAAGAACTGGAGGAAATAGTAAAGGAGAAGGTAGTATTCTTGGAGGAATTGGCGATTTACTAGATGGGGATAATAGGTTTTAGTTAATATCTTTTCTGTGTTAAAGTTTTGTTTAAATGGAATACCAATGCAGTTTTTTTACTATATTTAATCAAAATAACAAACCAACAGCCTATAAAACATTTCTACTTTTTATTTACAACTAAACTAAATTAAATTATGGCAAGAGCAATGTTCGAGTACACCAAAACTGTACTTAATAAAGTAAGTTTTGATGCTACGTTGTTTTGCAGAGAAGTGCAAAAAGCTATCAGTAGATTGTTACCTTATGAAATTGAGGAACTAAAAATATTTATAGAGTCACTTGTACAGCAAAATCCCGAGCTAAATCAATGTTTAATCTATTTAAAAGAATAAAAGAAAGCGACTATTAGTCGCTTTTTTTTATTTTTAATAGCAAGTTTTTTTTATAATTCTAATCTAAAGAAATACATTTGCTAAAATTTTTTAAGCTGAAAAAAGTATTTATATACATATTATTACTAGCATTTGCTTTTAAGCCAATGTATTATGTAAGTCAAGTACTTTACTATGAGCTTAATATTGATTATATTGTAGATACCTATTGCGTTAATAAAGATAAACCAGAACTACAATGTAATGGTAAGTGTCATTTGGCAAAACAACTACAACCGGTTTCTAATGACAACAATAGTAATGATGCTATTTCTAGTTTAGTAGAGGCTTTTACATTTGTTTATTATAACGAATATCCTTCCATAATATTTCATACTGTTTTCTTTTTAGAGAATAGAGAAAAATCTTTTTTCCATAATAAAAACTATGCCTATTCTTTTGCGCATACTCATTTCAAACCTCCAATTGTATAATTTTATTTTTTAGAATTAGACTTTTATAGTCTTTATCCAATGAACTTTTAAATAGTATTTAAGCGCGTTTCTCTGTATCTGAAACCTTGCTGTAATTTGTAGTGGTTTACTATGAATACTATTTATGTTCTTTTGGAGCAAATCAACAATTCACAAAATTAAAATAATACAAAATGAAATTATTAAAATATACATTTACGTTATTAGCATGCGCAGCAATTACTTCTTGTACCTCAGATGATGATAACAACAATTCAGAAGACTTAACAGGACAAACAGGCGAAGTAACTCTAAAGTTTGACAATGGGGTAGGAGATCAAGACTTTATCTTCGGAACAACCTATAACAAATCAAACAACGAATCTTTTCAACTAGAAAATGTAAAATACATTATTAGTAATGTACAATTTACAGATAGCAATGGAAATACTTTTATGTATCCTACTGAAGATAATGTGTTTATAGTAGATGAAGCCGATGGAAATAATGCAGGTGAAATCTATGTTACTTTAGACGATGTAGATGCTGCAGATTATGTTTCTGTAACCTTTGGTGTTGGTATAGACCAAGATCGTTTTGCGCTAGGTGCAGACGGACAAGGAGATTTTTTAGACGAAGCATCCGACGAAGGAATGATGTGGAGCTGGGCTTCCGGTTATAAATTTATTAAATTAGATGGTACATTCTCTACAAGTACACTTGCAGATGAGCCATTAAACGTACACATGGGAAGTGTAGGTACTGCATTAGATAATTACCGCGAAGTAACTTTAGCTTTTCCAAATACCGTGTTAGTAAGAGATGATGCTTCACCAGAAGTACATATTAAAGCAGATATCGCTAAAGTATTTGATGGAGCTACATCTGTAAACTTTGCAGATGGTTATGATCAAGTACATACCGATGCTAATGAAACGCCTATTATAGCAGATAACATAAATACGATGTTTTCTGTACACCACGTACACAACGATTAATTAGTAATTAGAAATCAAGGGAAGCAATGTGGTTTTCCTTGATTTTACTAAACACATAAAACATGAAAAGAGTACCTCTTTTTTTATTCGTGTGCTTTGTTGTTTTGTCGTGTAATAAAGACTCAGAAACACAAAGTGAAGGATACGTAGCAATTCCGCTACAAGTAGAGCTCCCAGAAAATTTTCCAGAAATGGCTTATAATTTGGATAATAATCCGGTTACAGAAGCTGGTTTCGAACTTGGTAAAGATTTGTTTTACGAAGGGAAACTGTCTTCCAACGGTGCAATTGCATGTGCTTTTTGTCATGAACAAGCTTTTGCGTTTACACATCACGGACATAATTTAAGTCATGGTGTAAATGGAGGAATAGGTTTTAGAAACGCACAACCCATGCAAAATTTAGCATTTCAAACTTCTTTTATGTGGAATGGATCTGCCACACATCTAGATTTACAACCTATTATTCCTATTACTAGTGAAATAGAAATGGGCGAAACTTTGAGTAATATTATTGAAAAGTTAAGCGCAGATAGTGAATATCAAAAAAAGTTTACTAAAGCTTTTGAAGATGGCGAAGTTAGTACCGAAAACATGCTGAAAGCACTATCCCAATTCATGGTAATGATGGTTTCTTCCAATTCTAAATACGATAAGTATGTTAGACAAGAAGACAATGTCGTTTTATCAACAATAGAATTGGATGGCTTAAATACTTTTCAACAAAAATGTACTTCTTGCCATGCCACAGATTTGTTTACCGATCAAACTTTTAGAAATAATGGCTTGCCTGTAAATCCTTTATTGAATGATACCGGACGCTATGAAATACTTGAAGATCCTAACGATTTATACAAATTTAAAGTACCAAGTCTCAGAAACGTTGAGGTTTCCGGACCTTATATGCATGATGGCCGATTTGCAACTTTAGAAGTGGTTTTAGATTTTTATGATGCTGGTGCTGTAGATAATAGCAATGTGGATCCATTACTTTTAAGAGAAGATAATACCTATGGAATCACGCTTAACGATTACGAAAAAGAAAGTTTAATCGCTTTCTTGAAAACATTAACAGATAACGAATTTTTAGAAGATGAACGTTTTGCAGAATATTAAAACAGGAATAATACTACTTGCACTAGTACTTTTACATACCAATTTGGTACAAGCACATACTATAAAAAAAGTATGCACGCATGACGAACCATTTAAAGTGTATTGTGATTTATGTGGATGCGCTACAAGTAGCGGAAGCTTTGGTTTTGGTACCTTAAGCAATGCCAATTTTGTTGGTGTACGATACATATACCAAAATTTTGAGTCTAGAAATGGTATTTTCGAAAACTCCCCAACCAGTAAAGAAAGCTTTAATACCTACCAATTGTGGGCGCAAATACCAATTAATAAATCCTTTTATGTTAGTGCTAATTTGCCATATCAAGATTTAACTAGAAACTTTAATAATGTGAAGGAAAACATTAATGGTTTAGGAGATGCAAGCGTTATTGGTTGGTTTAAATTACCATTTTATAAAAAACAGAATACCGATAAAGTCGATTTTAATATCGAACGTGAAGCTTCGGGGCATTCTTTACAATTTGGTTTGGGTATAAAATTACCAACCGGTAAGTTTGAAGAAAGCTTGGCAGATAATATAAATCCAGGTTTTCAAGTCGGTACTGGAAGTGTAGATGGTATTTTCTCTTTAGGTTATAATTATGGTGGAGACAAATATGGTGTAAACACCCTTTTTAGCTATTACTTAAAAGGCGAAAATAAAAACGATTACCAATTTGGGAACCAGTTTAGTTATGCAACTAATCTATATCGCGCATTTGCAACAGAAAAAATGAATATCATGCCATTTGTTGGTGTTTCTGGAGATGTCTATAAAAAGATTACCCAGTATGGCGAAACTTTAGAAGACACCGACGGAAACATTTTAAATGCTTCTATTGGATCGGAATTAGCCATTGATAAATTTATTTTTGGTGCCAGTTATACATTACCAATTAGCCAAAGTTTATTTGGTGATAATGTAGAATCTAAACAGCGTTTGTCTGTTTATGTGAATTTTGCTTTGTAGGGTTTCTACTGAATTTTATATAAAAACAGATTGTGTATGCAGTCTGTTTTTTTTGTTTAAAATGTTTCTGATTGCAAACTAATTCATTCAGAATATTACCAGACTATTTCCACACATTTATTTTTAAGAACTATATCTTTGCAGCATGCAATCTAAAATCCTTTTTATTACACCACCTTTTACGCAGTTAAATACCGCGTATCCTGCAACTGCTTATCTTAAAGGGTTTTTAGAAAAACACGAGATTTCGGTTACCCATTGCGATTTAAGTATCGAGCTTTTTACTTCTGTTTTTAGAAGTGATTTTTTGCGTGCTATTTTTCAGGAAGCTACCGATTTGGAGAATTATCAGTATTCAGAAATGAGCAAACGAAAGGACATGTATATTTCTAGAGTGGATGTGGTGCTTGCATTTCTTCAGAAACAAGATATTAAAACGGCTAATAAAATCTTAGAAAAAGGTTTTTTACCATTAGGGCATCGTTTATCTAAAGTCAATACCACCATTACATGGGAAGCTGGGGAAATAGGAGTCATCGATAAAGCAAAGCATCATGCAACGTTTTTTATTGAAGAGATTGGCGATTTTATTCAAGCCAATGTCGATGAGTTTTTTGCATTTACAAAATATGCCGAGCAAATTGCAACTTCGGCAAGTAGTTTTGATCAACTAGATACTTTTTTGAGTTATCAACCTACCATCATAGAAGAGGAAATGCTAGATATTCTAGTCGCTCAAATTGAAGAACATACACCTGTTTTAGTTTGTTTTACCATTCCTTTTCCTGGGAATTTATTCGCAGCACTACGCTGTTCGCAGTTTATCAAACAACTTTTTCCAGATATACATGTGGCTTTTGGAGGTGGATATTGTAACACCGAATTACGTACGCTGGAAGATCCTAGAATTTTTGAATTTGTAGATTTTATTTCCTTTGATGATGGCGAAGGTCCTTTGTTGAAAATAGTCCGATATCTAGAAGGTAAAGTCGATGCTAGTGAACTGGAGCGAACCTTTATTCTAGAAAATGAAGAAGTGGTGTACAAGAATAAAATTCCGAATACCATTTACCACCATAAAAATTTACCGGCACCAGATTATTCCGGATTGCCTTTTGAGAAATATGTTTCTTTCTTAGATGTAGTAAATCCGATGCATCGTATGTGGACAGATGCCAGATGGAATAAACTCACTATTTCGCATGGTTGTTACTGGAAACAATGTTCGTTTTGTGATGTAACCTTGGATTATATAGGGAATTATCAAAACACAACAGCTGAAGATTTAGTCGATAAAATTGAGAAAATAACAAAGGATACCGGCATTACTGGTTTTCATTTTGTAGATGAAGCTGCACCGCCTAAAATGCTAAGAGCTTTGTCTAAAGCATTAATCGATAGAAATGTAAAGATCACTTGGTGGACGAACATTCGATTCGAAAAAACATTCGACTTCGAATTATGTGAGATTATGGCAAAATCTGGTTGTATTGCGGTAACTGGTGGGCTAGAAGTAGCTTCCGATAGGTTATTGGCTAAGATGAAAAAAGGGGTAGATATCGCACAAGTTACCAGAGTAACCAATAATTTTTCTAAGAATAATATCATGGTGCATGCGTATCTCATGTACGGATTTCCAACGCAAACCGAACAAGAAACTATCGATTCTTTAGAAGTCGTACGACAATTATTTGAAAGGAATTGTATTCAGTCTGCATTTTGGCATCAATTTACAACGACTATTCATAGTCCGATTGGTCAAAACCCAGAAGCATTCGGTATCGAAATAACAGGGCCTGTTTTTGAAGGATTTGCTCAAAACGACTTGTATCATGTAGATCCGCAAGGAGCAGACCATCCTAAATATACCAAAGGATTAAACGTAGCACTTCATAACTATTTAAATAATGCAGGCTTTGAAGAGAAGTTACAAAACTGGTTTGATTTTCCAGTGCGTGCAACCAGTCATTCTAAAGGTTTGATTGCAAGTTTTTTAGCTTAAAGGATTTCTGTAGATTTAATTTAGAAGAAAAAGCTTGTCGATAAATCGATGAGCAATTTTTGGTTCAATAAGCTAGTGATTGGCATCAACTAGCGTTTTTAATGTTTATATATTTTACTGATTAGATAGTTCTAGAAGAATAGATTGTATTTGACCTTCTTTAATTGGTTTAATAATGTAATCGGAAACTTCACTTATCTTATTTGCTCTTTCAACATCTGAAGCATCCACAGAAGAAGAGATCATATAAATGGTTATTTTCTTATCTAATTTAGGTTTGATTTTTATGTATTCCTCCATAAATTGAAACCCATCCATTATAGGCATATTTATATCAAGCAGAATAACATCTGGTAGTTCTTCGTCATTGTGAAGATTCTCAATCATAAAATTTAAAGCCTCTTCGCCATCAGAAAAAGCCATAATATTTTTTGCTATGTTAAGAGAGTTTATGGTTTTTTTTATGGTAAATTGATAAACATCATCGTCATCAACAATACAAAAGCTATAATTTTTACTCATTATTTATTCTTTATTTATTAAAGTTAATATTAAAAGTAGAGCCAACATTAACTTCACTTTCTACTGTTATTTTTCCTCCCATCGCTTCTATTTGTACTTTGGTCATAAATAAACCAACTCCTTTAGCGTCTGGATGTCTATGGAATACCTTGTTTAAACCAAATAATTTATGACCATGCCTTTTTAAATCTATGCCTAAGCCATTATCTTTAAATTTTAGTTGGAGTTCCCCATTTTCAAATTCAGAATAAATAAAAATTTCTGGGATTCTATCTTCTGATTTGTATTTTAATCCATTACTTAACAAATTAAGAAAAATACTCTCTAAATATACTTTATTATAGCTAATATTTTCTTTTTTTGAGAAATCACTAGTTATTTTAGCCTGTGTCTTTATAATTTGACCGGTAAGAATCTCTTTGGTCTTGTTTAATATATCATCAAATGAAATAATTTCTAAATTTCCTGAATCTTCATTTTTTGTTTTTAAAGCTTCAATTAATGTGTTTAAAGTTTCCGTTAAATGATTGATGACAATTTCAAATTTTTCGAATAAAATCACTTTTTCATCTTCCGTTTCTGCTAAATTATAGAAATCTAATAAAGAATTTAAATTACTAACAGGTGCACGTAAATTATGTGAGGTTATATGCGCAAAATCTGCTAGTTGGGTGTTTTGCAATGTAAGTTTTCTTGCTAATACCTCTAAGCTTTCATTGGCTTCTAATATCTTTTTTTCTGCCTTTTTTTGATTGGTTATATCTCTAATTGCTGCAGAAACGAGTAAACCTTCTTCTGTTTTAAGCGGACTTAAACTTATTTGTATAGGTATTTCTTTTCCTAATTTATTTACACCGTAAAGCTCTTTTCCTTCTCCCATTTTTCTTGTTTTGGGGATGTTAAAAAATATTTTACGATGTGTAACATGTTTATGATTATATCTTTCTGGTATTAATAGTTCTACTGGTTTATTAATTAATTCTTCAGATACGTAACCAAATAATTTTTCTGCTTGTTTATTAATTAACTGTATTTTGCCTTTTTCATTTACAATTACCATAGCATCTGGAGCAGATTCAAGCAGTCCTTTAAATTTAATTTCTGCCATTCTTTGTTCTGTAACATCTTGGCAAGTTCCCATCATCTCAATAAGATTTCCATCCTTGTCTAAAATGACTTCTCCTAGAAGTTGAATTGTTTTTATTTTTCCATTTTTTAATTTAATACGATGTAATAAATCATAAAACTTCTTATCCGTTTTAGATTTTTCAATAGATATGGTAACCAATTCTTTATCGTCTGGATGCACATAACTAAAATAGGTATCGTATACTAAATTTTCTTCTGGGTCTATTCCAAAAATATTAGAAAGATTAACAGACCATATAACTTCATTGGTAATAACGTCTAGTTGCCAATTACCCATCATGGTTATTTTTTCGGCAGCATTTAATACTTGGTTTTTTCGTAAAAGTTCAGATTCTATTTCTTTTTGTTCGGTGATATCTCTGATTACTCTTAAAAAACCAATACTTTTTCCGCTTTCATTTTTTATTGGAGTTAGTATGGAATCAGCAATAAAAGAAGTACCATCTTTTTTAATAATAGTCCACTCACGAGAATCATAACCATCATTTATAGCCAATAATTGATACGGATCAATATCGGAACTTTCACTTTTATATTGTAATACAATATCTTTTTTAAATTGATTAAGTTCTTCTTCAATAAGAAAAAAAATGACTTTTTTAAATCCAATCATTTCAAAGGCAGAATATCCTAATAAGGCTTCTGCACCTTCGTTAAATTGATATATAATGCCATCATTGTTTGTGGCTATTATGGCTGTGGTTAAATTCGATTTCATTTTAATTGGGGCCTAATTACACTTATTAGCTTTTTATTTAGCTAGAAGAAACTAGTTTGGTTACTATGCGTGATGTGGTGCTAAGTTACTTTTTTTATCTAACGCATAAAAATAATAATGTAACCTAATGTGTTGTATTCTTTATTATTACCTAGTTTTTTATGCAATACTTGGACTTTTATTTCTTCCATTTAATATTACAACCAATACTTGGTTTTTGTTGTTTTGTGTTTTCGGTTTTATTTAAAATACAATCTAATGCATTTTGTAAATCGTTTCCTGTAACAGCAATACCATTTCCTGGTCTCGAATCATCTAATTGTCCGCGATAGACTAGGTTTAAATCGGAGTTAAAAACATAAAAATCTGGAGTGCAAGCCGCATCATAAGCTTTTGCTACTTCTTGCGTTTCATCATATAAATAAGCAAAAGGATATTGGTTTTTTTTCGCATGTTCCGTCATTTTTTCTGGTCCGTCTTGCGGATAATTTTCTGCATCATTACTAGAAATTGCTATAAACGAAACCCCTTTCGTTTCATATTGTTTTGCTATTTGGACTAATGCAGCATTAACATGAATTACAAACGGACAATGGTTGCATATAAACATAACAACAGTTGCTTGTTTTCCTTTTAATTGCTGAAGCGATACAGGTTTGTTGCTAACCGTATCTAATAATTCAAAATTTGGAGCTTTTGTGCCCAACGGAAGCATATTTGACGGTGTTCTTGCCATGATTTAATTTTTTACTAATGTAAAAAAAAGATAAATACAAAAAGCAAAATAGAAATTCCAAAAACAATATTTTGTACATTTAGCGCATGAGTAATACAATAACTTTTGACGATTTTACCAAAGTAGATTTACGCGTAGGAACAATAATTGAAGTAAACGATTTTCCGGAAGCGCGAAATCCTGCATACCAACTTACTATAGATTTTGGCGATTTAGGCATTAAAAAATGTTCCGCACAAATAACAACGCTCTATCAAAAAGACGATTTACTTAACAGACAAATTGTAGCTGTTGTTAATTTTAAGAAAAAGCAGATTGGTAAATTTATGAGTGAATGTCTTGTTCTTGGAGCAGTAAATAACAAAGATGTCATCTTGTTAAATCCGGAAAATAAAGTCAAAAACGGATCTACTGTTGCATAAATATGGTAGAACTGGATAATGTAAAAATTAATTTTGATGCCAACGGACTCTGGGTATTAAATATAGCGCTTGCCGTTGTTATGTTTGGCGTTGCACTTGGTGTAACAATAAACGATTTTAAACAATTGTTTAAACAACCAAAAGTGGTGTTGATTGGGATACTCTCCCAATTTGTGTTGTTGCCTTTTGTGACCTATCTTTTTATTCTACTAATAAAACCACAAGCCAGTATTGCTCTTGGTATGATGATGGTTGCTGCTTGTCCTGGTGGAAATATTTCTAACTTTATGACGCATCTTGCTAAAGGAAACACAGCGCTTTCTGTAAGTTTAACCGCTTTTGCTACATTTTTAGCTATGATACTAACTCCGATAAATTTTCAGTTTTATGGAAATTTATACGAGCCAACCGCACTTCTATTACAAAATGTAGAATTGAATTTCTTTGATTTAGTGAAACTAGTATTGCTCATTTTAGGTGTTCCGTTAGTATTAGGAATGTCTTTACGTAGCAAAATGCCGAAACTAGCAGAAAAGCTTTCCAAAGTATTAAAACCTTTTTCTATACTCGTTTTTGTAGGTATTGTTATTATTGCTTTTTCAAATAATTTAGATATTTTTAATCAGTATATAGATAAGGTGTTACTTATTGGGATTAGTCATAATATTATAGCGCTCGCATTGGGATTTTTTGTAGCTAAAGCTTTTGGTTTATCTTTTGAAAATCAAAAAACATTGGCCATTGAAACAGGAATACAAAACTCTGGTTTAGGTTTATTACTGATTTTCACCTTTTTTAATGGACTTGGCGGAATGGCTCTAATGGCAGCATTCTGGGGGATTTGGCATATTGTTTCTGGACTATGCTTATCGTTTTATTGGTCTTCAAAATCTAAAAAAGAAAACATTTGAAATTACTTTGGTTACATTTTGTAAGAACCTATATTAGGCTAGGACTTTTTTGTTATTATAAAAGTTTTAAGGTGTATCATGTAGAAGATATACCTAAAAATAAACCGATTCTATTTTTAAGTAACCACCAAAATGCACTTATTGATCCGTTGTTAATAGCTACTAAATCAGGACGTTTTTGTTATTTTTTAACTCGAGCTTCCGTTTTTAATAAACCTATTGTCGATAAACTTTTACGAAGTCTACAAATGCTTCCTGTGTACAGAATTAGAGATGGTTGGAGTAGTATTAGTAATAACAACTCTATCTTTTCTGCATGTACCGATATTTTAAAACAAAATAAGGCGGTTACCATATTTCCCGAAGGAAATCATCATTTAAACCGAACCGTTAGACCTTTAAGTAAAGGATTTACTAGAATTGTTTTCGAAACTTTAGAGAAATATCCAGAATTAGATTTACAAATTATCCCTGTTGGTGTTAATTATATAAAAGCAGATCATTTTGTAGATAGTACCGCGGTTTTCTTCGGAAAGCCAATAGTTGCAAAAAACTATCTCTTAAAAGATAAAAGCCAAGCGGTTATTGCGCTTAAAGAAGATGTGCATCAGGAAATCTGTAAATTAACAACACATATTCCTCTTGAAAATTATGAAGAAAACCTAGCGAAACTTCTAGAGAACAATGTAGATTTTTTAAATCCGGAAGCCGTAAACCATTGTATTGCTTCCAATTTTGAAACCTGCCAGAAACAAATAAAACCCAAAGCTAGTTTTTTAAAAATAGTTATAAAGTATATCCTTCTAGCAAATTTTATACTTCCTTTTGTAGTTTGGAAAAGTTATTTAAAACCCAAAATTAAAGAAATAGAGTTTGTAGCAACGTTTAGGTTTGCTATTTATATTACACTGTTTCCTCTTTGGTTCTTTATAGTTGTTTTAGCCTTATCTATACTTTTAGGTTGGCAAATTGCTATAATTTATGCTTTTGTGGTTTCTGTGTTGGCTTTGTTTTATGTGAAGTATTAAGTCATTGCGAGGTACGAAGTAATCTGTTAAAGGAATTCTGTTTTATTAAAGAGGAGTTATGTGCAAGTAAAAATAGCTTCGCATTTTAGGTCAAACTCTCCGAATTTTATTTCATAAAATCCACCTCTCTTTAGCTAAAGAGAGGAGCCGGTATTTACTTTAATTATTATTAGATAGCAGCTCTCCTCTTTAGTTAAAGAGGAGAATGAATTTTAATTTCTACTGGAAATGAAAAGAAAGAGGAGTTTGTGTTAATAAAAATAGCTTCGCATTTTAGGTCAAAGGCTCCGATTCCGTAAAAACGGAAGCCCCTCTCTTTAACTATAGAGAAGAGCAGGTATTAGTTCTAATCTTATAGCATAAAAAAAACCGTTACTAAAAGCAACGGTTTTAAAATTCTAATTGTATTAGATATTAAATATCATCAAAATCTACATCTGTAAATCTGCTTTCTGCAGGTTCTGATGTTTCTGTAGTTGTTGTACTTTCTACCACAGCTTCCGTATTATATTCTTTTTTAAAGTCTTTTTGGTGACGCTCGCTAATTACTTCATCTCCTTTTTCGGCTATAATATAATCTGTCATTTCAGCTAAAATACTATTGAATTCAGAAAAATCTTCTTTGTATATATAGATTTTATGTTTCTTGTAGTGGAAGGAACCATCGTCATTAGTAAACTTTTTACTTTCTGTAACTGTTAAATAATAATCTCCAGCTTTAGTTGCTCTAACATCAAAAAAATAAGTGCGTCGTCCTGCTCTTAATACTTTAGAATAAATTTCCTCTTTCTCCATCATGCCATTGGTTTCCATAGTCTTGTTTTTATATTAAGGTTTCATTAATAGAAGTTCAAAAATCAAAAAAAAATACATAACAACCAACTAAATATTACAAATCTTTTTAAAGCTAAGATTTGAATAGGATTGAAGAGGAACAATTTGTTATAAACGTAGCTACGCTTTTTCAGATAGTTGCTTTAAATATAGGTCTTTATAATACCCGTCTTTTTCTATAAGTGTATCATGCGAACCTTCCTGCATAATTTTTCCGTCATCTAGAACAATAATCTTGTCTGCATTTTTAGCCGAAGAAATTCTATGACTGACAATAATCGTTGTTTTTCCTTTAGAGAGTTTGTTTAAGCTTTTAAGTATTTTTTCTTCGGTTTCGGTATCTACCGCAGAAAGGCAATCATCAAATAATAATATTTGTGGATCTTTAAGTATTGCTCTTGCAATAGAAACACGTTGTTTTTGTCCGCCAGAAAGTGTGATTCCGCGTTCACCTAAAACGGTTTCATAACCTTTAGTGAAACCCATAATATTTTTATGTACTTGTGCATATTTTGCTGCTTGTATTACTTCTTCATCGGTTGCATCTTCTTTACCAAATTTTATGTTGTTATTAATGGTATCACTAAATAAAAAGGCATCTTGAGGTACATAACCAATACTATCGCGTAAATTTTTAAGATTCACTTGGTCTATTGGTGTATCGTCTATTAATAATTGTCCGCTTTTTATATCATAAAGTCTTCCTATTAAATCTAGAATCGTAGATTTTCCAGAACCTGTTTTTCCTATTATAGCTAAAGTTTCTCCTGGTTTTACAGTAAAACTGATATCTTTTAATGCTTCAATATTCGTGTCGTCATAAACAAAAGAAACGTGTTTAAAGGATATATTTCCTTTTATAATAGAAGTTTCACTAACCTTATTTTGAATTTCTGGTTCTATTTTTAAAAAGTGATTGATACGTTTTTGAGATGCTTCCGCTTGTTGTATTATAGAAGTTACCCAACCCACCGTTGCAACTGGCCATGTTAACATGTTTACGTAAATAATAAATTCGGCAATGGTTCCTAAGCTTTCAATTTCACCATTGATATATTGCTGTCCGCCAATGTAAATTACAATAAGGTTACTTAAACCAATAAGTAATACCATGGTAGGAAAAAATAAGGCTTGTACTTTGACTAAACTTAATTGCTTTTCTTTATTAGCGATCGAAAGCGCATTAAAATTTTTAAACGTTTGTGGTTCCATACTATACGCTTTTATAATAGAAATTCCGCTAAAAGATTCTTGGGTAAAAGTGGAAAGTTTAGATAAATACTCTTGTACTATGGTGCTTCGTTTATGTATTTCTTTACTTACCTTAAATACAATAATAGATAGAATAGGTAAAGGTATTAGCGTGTATAAAGTTAATTTTGGCGATTGGCTATACATAGAACTAATAACAATAACAAAAAGTGTGATTGTATTTATACTGTACATAATTGCAGGTCCTACATACATACGTACTTTAATGACGTCTTCACTAATTCTATTCATTAAATCTCCTGTTCTATTTTTTTTATAGAAATTTAGAGACAGTTTTTGGTATTGTTGGTAGACTTCGTTTTTTAAATCAAACTCAATATATCGAGATACATTAATTATGGTTTGGCGCATAAAAAAGGTAAGTACTCCTGTAATTAATGCTGCACCAATTATATAAAGAATGTTCTCTAATAATTCTGCTTTAACTAATTGAATATCTGTAATACTACCTTTTCTATATTCATCTACTACATTAATAGATTTTCTAATGAGTCTAGGGGTATAAAGTAAAAAAATCTTGGATACTATGGTTATTAAAATACCAAGGATTAGACTAAATTTATATTTTAAAAAGTACTTATTTAAGTGCTGTAATTCTTTCATTTACAGGAGTAGTGTTTTTTTATGTTTTTAACAATTTCATAATTTAACAGCAATTATGTTGCGTTTATATGAATATTGGTTTAATTTTGCTCGTTGTTTTTTGTAAATCATCAAAAGAACAACCCTAACTTTAAATTAAAAATTAAATGGTTTCAGACGTTATTAATGCAAGTGATCTAAAAAAAATAGATCCAGTTTTTGGACAAATTTCTTTCGATGATCATGAGCAAATTGTTTTTTGCAACGACAAAGATACAGGTTTAAAAGCAATTATTGGAATACATAATACAGTATTAGGTCCTGCACTTGGAGGAACTAGAATGTGGCAATATAACAATGAATGGGAAGCGCTAAATGATGTATTACGTCTTTCACGTGGTATGACTTTTAAAGCAGCAATTACAGGTTTAAACCTTGGAGGAGGAAAAGCAGTAATTATTGGAGATGCCAAAACACAAAAAACACCAGAACTTATGAGAAAGTTTGGTGAATTTGTACATTCTTTAAGCGGAAAGTATATTACAGCAGAAGATGTTGGTATGGAAACTGCGGATATGGACTTAGTTCGTGAAGTGACTCCTTATGTTACTGGTATTTCTGAAAGTAAAGGAGGAGCAGGGAATCCTTCACCTATAACCGCTTATGGTGTGTTTATGGGGATGAAAGCTGCTGCTAAATATAAATTTGGATCGGATATATTAGAAGACAAAAAAGTAATTGTTCAAGGTATTGGGCATGTTGGAGAATCTCTTGTTGAGCACCTAACAAATGAAGGCGCTAAGGTTATTATTTCCGATATTAACCAAGAACGTTTAGAAGAAGTAAGTAAAAAATACGGAGCAACTATATATACTGGAAACGATATTTATAGCGAAGCTGTCGATATTTATGCACCTTGTGCTTTAGGAGCAACTATTAATGACGATACTATTAATAGAATTCAAGCAAAAATAATTGCAGGAGCTGCTAATAATCAATTAGCAGAAGAAGCGAAACACGGAGCAATTCTTCAAGAAAAAGGAATTGTTTATGCACCAGACTTTTTAATTAATGCCGGAGGAATTATTAATGTATATGCAGAGTTAGAAGGTTACGATAAAAAAGAAATTATGCGTAAAACTCAAAATATCTATAATACTACGTTAGAAATTTTATCTAATGCTGATACCAATGGGATAACAACCAATCAAGCAGCACTTAATATTGCAAAAAGTAGAATAGAAGCAAGAAAGAATGAAAATTCTAAATAATTCTTATTAAAATACTATTATATCAAGGCGAAAGTAACTACTTTCGCCTTTTTTAAACTAAGTTCTTTTTTATATGCTTAATAGAAGACACATTCGTATTAAAGTTATGCAAATCCTTTACGCTTTTAAAGGAGGCGAAAGTGACAATTTCAGTAAAGACCAAAGGTTTTTATTACACAGTATTGACGGTATGTACAATCTGTATTTGCTTTTAATGTCCTTATTAATTGAGGTACATAAAAAAGCAGAAATAAACATTGAAAAAACACAAAAAAAGCTTCTAGCTACTTCAGAAGACAAAAATCCAAACAAGAAATTAATATTTAACGAAGTCTTTTTGTTATTAAAAAACGATCAAGAACTTCTTGCAGATATTGAAGCACATAAAATCACTAACTGGGAGTTAGATGATGAATATGTAGATATTCTTTTTAGAGAAATACTAGCAAGCGATTTGTATGCAGAATATATGCAAACAAAAACGTCTACTTTTAAAGAAGATAGAGACTTTGTTGTTGATGTATTTAAGGAAATTATTGCTCCTAACGAAAAACTTTACGAATATATTGAAGACAAGAATTTAACTTGGTTAGATGATTTACCTATAATAAATACAGCCATTTTAAAATTATTAAAAAAGGTAAAGGAAAATGTAAAACCAACATATTTTGTCCCTAGTCTATATAAAGACGAAGACGATAAAAAGTTTGCAATAGATTTGTTGAAGAAAACAATTCTAAATCAAAGTACACTGGCTGCCGAAATTGAAGGAAAAACAAAAAATTGGGATACAGATCGTATTGCAAGTATAGACTACATATTACTGCAAATGGGAATTTGCGAAATGTTAAACTTTTCTTCCATTCCAGTAAAAGTTACAATTAATGAATATTTAGAAATAGCAAAAGAGTATTCAACACCTAAAAGCAGTACGTTTATCAATGGTGTTTTAGATAAGTTAGTAAAAGAATACCAAGAAGGAAAAAAGTTAAATAAAATAGGTAGAGGATTGCTGTAATTGTAAAATTTATTACATTTACACCTCCAAATAATTTTGAACCATTAAAAAAAATAGAATTATGAAAAAAGTATTATTAGGTTTAAGCGCATTTTGCTTAATCGCTTTTACTTCATGTAAAGAAGATGCATCAAAAAAAATTGATGACAAAAACGTTGCAGAAGCAGCAGTAAGAGATGCTAACACTGGAGATTTTCCAGTATTAACTTTCGATAAAAAAGAGCACGATTTTGGTGAAATTGAAGCTAAAACTCCTGTAGAAACAGTATTTACTTATAAAAATACAGGAAAAACTCCTTTAGTTATTACAAATATTAAAAGTACATGTGGATGTACAGTACCTCAAGATTGGTCTAAAGAGCCTTTAGCTCCAGGAGATTCAGGGAAATTTACTGTAAAATATAATGCTTCTGGTAAAAATGCAGTATCTAAAACCATTACAGTAACTGCTAATACAGAAACAGGAAAAGAAACAGTTAAGATTAAAGCTTTTGTAAAAGCAGATCCTAATGCTCCTGTAAAAGCACCTGTAGCAAATAAGCAACAAATACAACAAGCTATTCCAGCAGGATCTAATGCAGCTGCAACAGCAGTAAAGTCTAGTACTCAACCAGGTCACGAAGGTCATAACCACGATTAATTAGAATGGGAGAAATAGGACAATTTTTACCGTTTATTGCTATGTTTGCTGTAGTGTATTTCTTTATGATTGCACCACAAATGAAACGTGCCAAACAAGAAAAAAAGTTTGCTAGCGAATTAAAACGAGGAGACAAAGTAATTACAAAAAGTGGTTTGCATGGAAAAATAGCAGACCTTAACGATAAAGATAACAGTTGTGTTATTGAAACGATGGCTGGAAAGTTAAAGTTTGATCGTTCTGCAATTTCTTTGGAAATGAGTAAGAACTTAAATGTATCTCCAACCGAAATTAAGAAGTAAGTTTTAAAACTTCAAATCATATAAAAGCTTCAAAAGGAATTTTCTTTTTGAAGCTTTTTGCTTTTTTATACTTTCTGCTTTTCTTTATACTATATAAAAATAGCTTCGCATTTTATGTCAAACGCTCCAGATTTATTTTTCATAAATCCACCTCTCTTTAGCTAAAGAGAGGAGCAAGTACCTAATTGTGATTTTTCTAAAGTAGTGGCTCTCCTCTTACGTTTAAGAGGAGAATGAATTTCAATTTCCACAGGAAATTGGAAGAAAGAGGAGTTTGTTTTTTATTTTCAGCTAACAGCTAACAGCTAACAGCTAACAGCTAACAGCTAACAGCTAACAGCTAACAGCTAACAGCTAACAGCTAACAGCTAACAGCTAACAGCTAACAGCTAACAGCTAACAGCTAACAGCTAACAGCTAACAGCTAACAGCTAACAGCTAACAGCTAACAACTAACAGCTAACAATTCTTATACTTATCGTGTAAACCAACCCCTTTCATAATCATAGGTGTTATTTTTTCAAGCCTAGACTGTTTTGTAGCTTCTCTTTTAGCGGTTCCTATATATTCGCAGTATTCTCGTTGTTTGGAGAGGGAAAGTGTTTTAAAAGCGTCCTGTAGTGATGTATTTGAATCTAATATCTCTTTTAGTTCTGGAGGAATAACAATATCCTTTTTTGTGGTTTTTACGACTTTAATTTCTCTTCCTAATTTCTGATTTTCTATAGCTTCTTTTACATAGGCTAATACTACATGTTTGTCTATTTCATCTATAGATGTAAATCGCATTTGTCGCAAACCTTTTGTTTTTTCTTGTGCATTAACTAATAGCTTCGCTTCATCTTTTAAAAACACAGCATTAAAAAACCAAATACAGAAATGCTTTTTAAAAGCACCAAGGCCTAATATGTTTTTTCCTTTTAAATCATAGGTTGGTGCAGACCATTTTATGGCTTCGTTTAATTCTGTTTTAGTAATAATATTGCGAAGTATGGTTAGTGCTTCAGCAAAATGTGGATTGCTTTCTATGTATTCTTCAACGGAGTAGACTTTTTTCATATTTATTTCCCACGAAAGTGGGAATCTTTTAATTGCTTCGTTAAACTAAAATACAAAATGATTTTTAAAATTATAAAGCAATTTTATGATGTTGTATGTAGTTTTTTATTCCGTTCTCATTGTTGCAATTTTTGTACAATCATCATTATCATTTTCGATGTCATTAATACAAATCCAATTTCCAGCATTAAGTCCAAGATTTAACTTTTTACTATTACAATTTTTACAACTAACAACTATTTCACTTAGTTTCAGGCCATTTTTAAATTTTATTAATTTTGTGGCTGTTTTAACGGAGTTACTATTGGTATTTCCTAATAATACTAGAGAGCTTTTATTTGTTTCCTTGTCGACAATAGTAATAATTTTCAGGTTTTTTATTTGAGCATTGATTTTCTCAGCTTGATTAATTCTTTTATTCCATTCTTTAGTTATGTTTTCAATAGAAATAGCTTTTTCATTGAATTCATAAAACGAAATAGAATTAAGTTCAGCTTTAGTGTAGTCAACTTTTGTAGTTTCACAAGAGCTTAGCGTTATTGATATTAATAAAAACAAAATTAAATTTTTCATAGTATGCTGTTTTTTGAGTCGCTTAAAGTGTTTTGGGTGTCGTGCCGTTTCCATAAGCTATATGGTATGTTAAACCAAGTTAGCTTAAAAAAACCAAAAACCCAAATATTTCCAAAAGCAAAAAACCATAACAAATACGTTATGGCTTTCTATATAAAAGATTGGAGTACGTCTGTGATGTATTAGAATTTATACCCAATTCTTGCATGTACATTTACAGCAACATCTTCTTCGTTAATAAGTCTAACATTATCCTTTTTAAAATAATGAATATAACCAATACCAAAACCAGCTTCATAATTAAAATGTATACCAATGTTTCTTCTAATTCCCCAAGTTGGTACAATAGAGATATCACTAACTAAATCTACATTGTCATCATTAGTAGCTAATTCTAAATCGGTTTGATAGCTGATTTTTAATGAAATAAAGTTTCCGCTATTTCCATCTATTCTTTTCGATTTGCCTTCTCTTTTTTTTAAATTATAATACCATCTAGGTTCTAATGAAATACTAGGCGCAACCACAAAGTATGTACCGTTATAATTGCTTCCGCCAGAAAATCCAGCTTCTATACCTATTTCGCTTCTTAAAGCAATGCTATTGGTTAATTTAGTTTCATTATAACCCCAAATTCCTATCGGTCCAGTTTGAATTCCGTAAACAGATTTTTCAACACTTGCATCTTGTGCTTTTGCAAATAATGTAAATAAACAAAGGCAAGAAGTTAATATTATTTTCTTCATATTTATTTCTCTTTAAAAAGGGAATCTTATTTAATGATTACTTATTTTTTCTCTGCTGTAAGTTCCGCAATCTTACAAATTACTTCGGTTGCTTTAATCATACTTTCTACAGGAACATACTCATAACGACCATGAAAATTATGTCCTCCGGCAAAAATATTCGGACAAGGTAATCCCATGTAACTAAGTTGTGAACCATCTGTACCACCACGAATGGCTTTAATAAGCGGTTTTATGTTTAATTGTTTCATTGCTTCTTCTGCAATATCTACAATATGCATTACAGGTTCTACCTTTTCTTTCATATTGAAATATTGATCTTTAATTTCAATAGTAACTACTTCACGCTCATATTGCGCATTTAGCTCATCAGTAAGCTTTTGCATCATTTCTTTTCTAGCTTCAAAATGGCCTTTGTCGTGATCGCGAATAATGTATTGTAAAACCGTTTCTTCTACTTCTCCTTTTATAGAATATAGATGAAAGAAACCTTCGTAACCTTCGGTATGTTCTGGAGTTTCCATTCTTGGTAACGAGTTAATAAACTCTTGTGCTATGTACATCGAGTTTATCATTTTTCCTTTTGCATATCCAGGATGTACTATTTTTCCTTTTACTTTTACAACAGCTCCGGCTGCATTAAAGTTTTCGTATTCTAGTTCACCAATCTGGCTTCCATCCATGGTGTATGCCCAATCTGCTCCAAATTTTTCTACATCAAAATGGTGTGCGCCACGACCAATTTCTTCATCTGGTGTAAAACCAACTCTAATGGTACCATGTTTTATTTCTGGATTAGCAATTAAATATTCCATTGCCGAAATAATTTCAGTAATACCAGCTTTATCATCTGCACCAAGAAGCGTTGTTCCGTCGGTAGTGATTAATGTTTGTCCTTTATATAAAAGTAAATCTTCAAAATAATCTGGAGAAAGTACAATGTCTTCCGCAGCATTTAGAATAATATCTTTTCCGTCATAACTTTCAATAATCTGAGGTTTTACATCTTTTCCTGTAAAATCTGGAGTAGTATCAAAATGCGAAATAAAACCAATAGTTGGTGCGTCATGATCTACGTTACTTGGTAACGTTGCCATAATGTATGCTTTGTCATCAATAGTGACATCTTGCATACCAATAGTTTTTAACTCTTCGACTAGCACATTTGCTAAATCCCATTGTTTTGCTGTACTTGGTGTGGTATCACTTTCTGGATCCGATTCGGTATCTACAGTTACGTAACCTACAAATCGTTTTATAATGTCTTGTTTTGAAATCATATTATTGAAAAATATTTTTAAGGTTTGAGTGAAATAAAAAAAATGACACTTTGTGTCCAAAGTTACAATTATTCAGCTTTATATATATTGTAAATCCTATTTTTTCGAAGTACTTTTGCACAAACATTATCTGATGTACAAATTACTGCTTAGACCACTATTTTTTCTTTTCGATCCAGAGAAAATTCACCATTTTACTTTTTCATTAATTCGTTTTACTTGTAAAATCCCGGGGGTTTCCAGAGTATTTAAAAGCATGTATGTAATCGAAGATGTGAAACTAGAGCGAAAACTATTCGGTTTAACCTTTAAAAATCCAGTAGGATTAGCAGCAGGTTTCGATAAAAATGCGGTTTTATATAATGAATTGTCCAACTTTGGATTCGGATTTATAGAAATAGGAACCGTTACTCCTAAAGGACAAGCAGGAAATCCGAAACAAAGACTATTTCGTTTAAAAGATGATCAAGGAATTATTAACCGAATGGGTTTTAATAATGAAGGTCTAGAAACGGCAATTACACAACTAAAGAAAAATAAAGGAAAAGTGATTATTGGTGGAAACATTGGTAAAAACACGCAAACAAAACCAGAAGATTATACCAAGGATTATCTAGAGTGTTTTAACGGTTTGCATCCTTATGTAGATTATTTTGTGTTGAATGTGAGTTGTCCAAATGTTGGTAGTCACGCTAAATTAAATGATAAAGACTATTTATTAGAATTGATTGGAACTGTGCAAAAAGCGAATCATACGTTTGAAACACAGAAACCAATTCTTCTTAAAATTGCTCCAGATTTAAACGAAGGACAATTAGATGAAATTATAGATCTTTTAGCAGAAACCAATTTAGATGGTGTAATTGCTAGTAATACATCTACAGATAGAAGTGGATTAAAAGCAAGCGACGCTAGATTAACAGAAATTGGAAATGGTGGTTTAAGCGGAAAACCAGTAAGAGAAAAATCTACACAAGTCATTAAATACTTAGCCGATAAAAGCAATAAAGCATTCCCGATAATTGGAGTAGGGGGAATTCATTCTGCAAACGATGCTTTAGAAAAAATAGCAGCAGGAGCCGACTTAGTACAGATTTATACAGGTTTTATTTATGAAGGACCTTCGCTTGTTAAAAAAATAAATAAAGCCTTACTCTAAAATTAGTTTTTGTGTTTTAGTATTTCCCGAAGCATCAGATAAGCGCACTACATACATTCCTTTTTGTAAAGCATGTAGATTTAAATCTATTTTAGAAGTGTTTTCGAAGTTTTTATTTTTCACTAAGCTACCAAGTATATTATAAATTTCTACAGTTTTAATAGATTGTGCATTGCTAATGGTGGTGTTTCCGGTACTTGGATTCGGGTATATTTTTGGACTTTCCAACGGATTTACTTCATCTATACTTAATAAATTGGTTAGGGTTACCGTTAACGAACCAATAGAACTTCCATTAAAAGGAGCTATTGGATTAGAACCATCAAAAATAGAAACAGTTGTATTTTCGTCGGCATTACTTGACGTATAATTCTCGCCAGCATCTGTTCCAGCATCATAAACATACAATACAGGAATGTTGATAGACGTTTTCCAGTTACCTGATGTATCCATTAATTCTAAATCATCAATAGCCACTAGCCAATCTGGACTAGGAGCGACCATAGTAAATAAGGAAAGTAAAGGGAAATCTTCAGTAAATTCTAAATCACTTATAGTAATAGTTCCACTGGCAGTACTTAAAGAAGGACCGTAAATATATTGCTCGGCATTTCCAGCGTTAATAGCATTTTGAACATCTACATCTTCAAATATACTGTTGATTCCGCTTTCTGCAATGAATTCCATGCCTTGGCTAGCCATTTCTCCAATTTCCATAAAGGACACATTTGCATTGTGGTTAGCTCCAACCAATCTAGACCAATGGTCATTTGGAGGAATAGAAGTATGATCTGTGGCATTCCAAGTACTTGTAAAAACAATGTCATAGGTCGCTATAGATTGCGCTTCTATATCATTAAAGATGCTTAATACTATTAAAGAGAGTAAAAGAGTAATTCTTTTCATGAGGATTGTTTTAAAAGTAGTCGAGATTTATTTTAAAGACTTACTTGATACATTATATATTTAAAATCTTATTTTTATAAAAAATAAATCTCAAAAACTTGAATTACGATTTACTTCTTTCTTTTGTTTTAGCGACATCTGCTTTAGCGTGTTCTCCTGGACCAGATAATATTTTTGTGCTGATGCAAAGTATTACTAATGGAAAACAATATGGATTAGCAACGGTATTTGGTTTAATTTCAGGATGTATCGTGCATACCACATTAGTTGCTTTTGGTGTATCTGCAATCATTAAAGCGAATGACAATTTGTTTTTTGCCATAAAATTATTAGGTGCTTTATATTTACTTTATCTAGCATATAAAGTGTTTCGTGGCGATTCTAGAATTGAATTTAGTAATACTAGTGCACCTAAAAAGAGCTTAATGCAATTGTTTAAACAAGGGTTTATCATGAACGTTTTAAACCCGAAAGTGTCTATTTTCTTTTTGGCATTTTTTCCGGGATTCTTGTTTAGTGATACCCTGAGTACCGTAACACAGTTCTATATTTTAGGGTTTCTGTTTATGGGAGTTTCCTTAATTATTTTTTCTATTATAGCTATTTTAGCAGGATCTATTTCCGATTATTTAAAACAGAATAAAAATGTTGGCGTAGTTTTAAAATGGCTACAAATTATTGTTTTTATAGGAATTGCAATTTTAATATTACTTTAGATTCGAAATCGTTTTCGTTAACACGAATCTTTTATATCTTTGAACTTATATGAAAGACAAGTACGTAAAAATTATTGAATGTCCTCGTGATGCTATGCAAGGTATAAAACAGTTTATACCAACAGCTAAGAAGGTACAATATATACAATCGCTTTTACGCGTAGGTTTTGATACTATTGACTTCGGAAGCTTTGTTTCTCCAAAAGCCATTCCGCAAATGGTAGATACTGCAGAAGTTTTAGCACAATTAGATTTAAGCAAAACGACAAGTAAATTATTATCTATTGTAGCAAATTTACGTGGTGTGGAAGCTGCTTGTCAGCATCCTGAAATTGATTATTTAGGCTATCCTTTTTCTATTTCCGAAAACTTTCAGATGCGTAATACACATAAAACCATTGCGCAATCGGTTTTAATTTTACAAGATATTTTAGACCTAGCACATAAACACAATAAAGAAGTTGTAGTGTACATTTCTATGGGCTTTGGTAATCCGTATGGCGATCCATGGAATGTAGATATAGTAGGAGAGTGGACGGAACGTTTAAGTAAAATGGGCGTTAAAATTCTTTCGTTAAGTGATACGGTAGGAACTTCTAATCCGGAAAACATAAATTATTTATTTTCTAATTTAATTCCTAAATATCCAGAAATCGAATTCGGAGCACATTTACATACCACACCAACTACATGGTTCGAAAAAGTAGATGCAGCATACAAAGCTGGTTGTAGACGTTTTGATGGCGCCATTCAAGGTTTTGGCGGTTGTCCGATGGCAAAAGATGAACTTACGGGTAATATGCCAACCGAAAAAGTACTCTCGTATTTAACGACCAAAAAAGCACACGATTTAAATGCAATGTGTTTTGAAAGTGCATATAATGAAGCTACTAAGATCTTTACTAAATACCATTAAATTTAACGATTTTATAGGGATTTGCTTTTGGTGCTTCGTGCTAAATGGAATACTTTTATACAGATAAACGAACACACACACTTTTTAAAATTACACCTATGAATACTATTGTCGAAAAACTACTTAATGACCAAGTGAAATTTGAAGCACAAGCTTCTATGCAATATTTAGCAATGGCTTCTTGGGCAGATGCGAATGGATTTAATGGGGTAGCAGATTTTTTTTATAGTCAGTCCGAAGAAGAACGCGTGCACATGCTTAAGCTTGTAAAGTTTATTAATGAAAGAAGTGGAAATGTAGCTATTCCAGCTTTAGAAAAACCAAAAGAAGCGTATAGCGGAATTATAGAACTTTTTGAGAAATTTCTTCAAAGTGAAATATTTGTAACCGAACAAATCAATCACGTGATTTTTGAAAGTCTACAGAATAAAGAATATAGCATACATAATTTTATGCAATGGTATGTAAGCGAACAACTAGAAGAAGAAGCACTAGCAAGAACATTATTAGATAAGCTAAACATAATAGGAAATGATAAATCTGGTCATTACCTTTTTGATCGTGATGTTAATGCTATTGCTGCAGCGAATGCCAAAGAGTAGCTAAAAAGCACATAATTAAATGTTAAAAGATTCCTTTACTGGAATCTTTTTTTTGTAGTTTTGTTCTTATTTAGAATAAATAAAAATAATGCAAACACAAATATCTTCAGAAATTACACCCGTTTTATTAACGCCAAGCTTTATTTGTTGCAGTGATAATAAGAAATCCAAATGCTGTAAAAAGTATAAGAAGAAGGGGAAATCAAATTGTAAACGCTGTCCGAAACTATAAAATTCTATTTTATTTAAAATAAATCTAAATAAAGTAGGTCTAAGTCAATTTCATTTCTATTTTTGCACTCGAAAAATTATAATTTATTTATAATAAGTCTAAATAATATTAAAGAAATGAAAAGAATTTTACTTTCAATTGCAATGTTAACAGCAACAATAGGGTTTTCTCAAACCGTTGTTCAGGATACAACTGCAACAAAAAATCAACAACTTAACGCAGCGCAAAACATTTTAAATGGTACGGGATCCAAAGGAATAACTATTGGTGGTTATGCACAAGTAGATTATAACCAACCAGAAGGAGATAATGGTACTTTAGATGTGCACCGTTTAGTGATGCTTTTAGGGTATAAGTTTAGTGATAAAGTACAGTTTGTTACAGAGATTGAATACGAACACGTAAAAGAAGTATATATCGAACAAGCATTCTTAAACTATAGCTTAAACGATAAAGTAAACATTCGTGGTGGTTTAATGTTAGTACCAATGGGAATTGTAAATGAGTACCATGAGCCAACCGTTTTTAATGGTGTGGAAAGACCAAGTATGGACAAAAGCATTGTACCTACTACGTGGAGAGAAATTGGTGTTGGTGTAACTGGTAAATTTGATGATGCCTCTTTACGTTACCAAGCATATATCTTTAATGGTTTCACTTCTTTAAATGGAGATAAAACTTTAGGAGGAAGTAATGGATTACGTAATGGTCGTCAAAAAGGAGCAGAGTCTACGGTGAATACGCCTAATCTTTCTGCAAAAGTAGATTATTATGGTATTCCTGGTTTACGTTTAGGTGCTTCCGGTTACTTTGGTAGAACGCAAGCAGCAGATGATATACAAGAAATTGATGGAGCAGATGTTGGTATTAATATGTTCGGATTAGATGCACGTTATATTAAAAAACGTTTTTCTGCTAGAGGACAATATATCCACGCATTAATTAGTGATGCAGATGATTATAATACCTTAAACGAAGCGAACCTTGGTAGTGAATTAAAAGGATGGTATGTAGAAAGTGCTTATAACCTTTTGCCTTTGTCTAAAGAGCAAAAATTAGATGCCTTTATTCGTTATGAGCAATATGATACGCATGCAGCAACTAAAGATGCAGCAATTACTAGAAATTTAGCGTTTAACAGACAAGAATGGACCGCTGGTTTAAGTTACCACATTGCTAATGGAGCAGTAGTAAAAGCAGATTACCAAATTTTGGATAATGCGGCAGAAGGTAATGAAGCAACAGGACAGCTTAATGTTGGTTTCGGAGTTTGGTTTTAAATTAATTTGGGCATTACCCTACTTCGCAAAAAGCTTCGTAGGGTCGCGCTTTCCACTTAAATCTTTTTTTGTTTTCATTCCTTTTTAGAAAAGAATGAAAACAAAAAAAGGATAACGTTACAATCGCTAATGCGTAACCACCTCTTCACATCATGACACTGCTACTAGTTATGAAAGAGAATTAATTAAAACTCCTTCCTTTTTTTTAAGGGAAGCTGGCTTTAAGCTCCAGAAGAGTTTAAAGACGGAAGGGTTAAATAATAAGCTATAATTATATACTTTTACAAAATGAAAATGAAATCAGTTTTTATACTATGTATCACGTTCGCTTTACTGTCTTTTAACTTGCCTAAACATTTGCAAAAAAAGGTAGATAAGGAAATTAAAGATACTTTTAGTGTAGAAACTTTTGCTTTTAATGGCATTATGATTTCTTCGGAAGTAGTTCCAGATCTTCCAGCTACTTTTGGAAGTGATAATCTATTCGAAATAAAAAAAGAAGATTCCCTTTTAGGATATGCCTACGTTGCAAAAGCGCCAAGTAAAACGGATGCATTTGATTATTTGGTTTTATTAGATCCAGAACTTATTGTTTTAAAAACGAAAGTACTTATCTATAGAGAAGATTATGGCGGAGAAATTGGTAGCAAACGTTGGCTAAAACAATTTATAGGGAAAACACAGGAAGATACCTTACGTTATAATGATAATATTATGGCAATTTCTGGTGCTACTATTTCTGTGCGATCTATGACCAATGCTATGAATAACTTATTAGCATCTTTAAAAATCCTTCACGAAAAAAACATCTTGTAAATGCAACTTAACGGACTAATACATACGTTACCAAAAGAGCTAAAACTATTGATAGCCACTTTTGTTGTGATATTAAGTGTTGGCTTTTTTACCGGTTTGTTGTTTGTTTCGGAAACATCTTCTGCGAATCCTAACGGAATAGAAGAACAGTATTTAGGAAACGAAACAGATGAAGATGCAACCGTAATGAAATTTAAAAAGAGCGAAAAAGAAATGCTTACTTTAGTACATGGGCATATTTTATCTATGTCTATCATTTTCTTTTTATTAGGTCTTATTTTAAGTACTACAAAACTGAATAAAAAATGGAAGCTATTTTTAATGATAGAACCTTTTATATCGGTAGTTCTAACTTTTGGAGGTCTTTATTTACTTTGGAAAGGTATGCTTTGGACTAAATACATCGTCATGTTTTCTGGTACTTTAATGACACTAACATTTTCCTTTTCGGTACTTATAATTTTAAAACAAATATTTTCTAGTACGAAAGCGCTTTCCAAATAATCTTGTATTTTTAGCCTTTACTAGGATGTAATTCAGCATCATTTGTCTAATTAAATAGATTTTCGTTACTTCCTTTCGGCAGTCAGGTTCACGGAAAGTAACATGAAGCAATTTCTTTTTCTTTTTATATGTAGTATCTCTATTTCCGCTTTTTCCAAAGAATGGAAAAGTCTTCAGCAATATAAAGAAGAAACCAAGCAAAATATTTTATCTGAAAAAGATTGGTTGCATTCCGATAGAAAACAAAACAGCCTAATTTGGCAACAAGTCAATAGCTATAATCTTCAAAATAACTTTCCGGAAGAATACCAAACCATCAAACAACGTCGTGATTTTTATCTATGGTATTATACCGAAATAGGCCAAAAAGGACACGAAGTAGTTTGGCCAAAAATGGCACATTTTATTTCTAATAAATTAAGGTTAGTTACCGTGTTTCCGTATACTTTATTTATTACAAAAAATGTAAAAAAGTATTCCTATCAAGGCAGTGAAACGGTTTTTAATAATGCTTTTTTAGATATGAAAGCATTATATCTTTCCGAAGAAATTCTAAAAGGAAATAAAGCTGTAGAATGGGACGAAGCTATTTTGCATAAAGAACAATACGATTGGATTGAAGGCATTTATAAAAATATGGATGCAAAAAGTTTGAAAACCATAGAACGAATGGCAAAAGGGAAAGGTTTTTATAGTATTAAGCTCGCTAAAGAGATTCGTTTACAAGGAGATATTTCTAAAGCAAACGAACGTTATGATTATGCAGTACATGCTTTAAGAGCGTATTGTAAAAAAGGTTATGAATAATTAATGGTATCGTAAAAGACATATCTTAATTATTGTCGTACATCTTTTCGGAAGGTTTTTATTTAAATAATAAGGACCTCAAGAATCTACTATATAATTTTTTCTTTTAAAGCTTTAAATGAAAAAAAAGCGTAGATTTGTATGCAATTATATCTTAATTGCAACATGACAGCACACAACAACAAAATTGTAGGAGAAGGTTTAACCTACGACGACGTACTTTTAGTTCCAGCGTATTCAGAAATACTACCACGCGAAGTCAATATTCAAACAAAATTTTCACGTAATATCACTATAAACATTCCTATTGTATCTGCAGCGATGGATACTGTAACCGAAAGCGCTATGGCAATTGCTATTGCTCGTGAAGGTGGAATTGGTGTGTTGCATAAAAATATGACGATTGCACAACAAGCAAATGAAGTTAGAAAAGTAAAACGTGCCGAAAGTGGTATGATTACAGATCCGGTTACTTTGACCTTAGAAGCAAAAGTTTTAGATGCGAAGCAAAATATGGCGGAGCATGGTATTGGTGGAATTCCAATAATAGACGAAAACGGAACCTTAAAAGGAATTGTTACCAATAGAGATTTACGTTTTGAAAAAGACAATACAAGACCAATTATAGAAGTAATGACTAGCGAAAATCTAGTTACTGCTCCTGTTGGAACTTCATTACAAGATGCCGAAGGTATTTTAAACCAACATAAAATTGAAAAGCTACTTATTGTTGACGAAAATTATAAACTAGCAGGTTTAATAACCTTTAGAGATATTACTAAGGTGACGCAAAAACCAATAGCGAATAAAGATAGCTTTGGTAGACTTCGCGTTGCAGCAGCACTTGGTGTAACTGCAGATGCCGTAGAACGTACAGAAGCTTTGGTGAAATGTGGTGTGGATGCTGTAATTATTGATACTGCTCACGGACATACAAAAGGTGTAGTAACCGTTTTAAAAGAAGTAAAAAAGAGATTCCCAGATTTAGATGTTATTGTTGGTAATATCGCAACAGGAGCAGCAGCTAAATATTTAGTAGAAGCGGGAGCAGATGCCGTAAAAGTTGGTATTGGTCCGGGTTCTATTTGTACCACTCGTGTAGTGGCAGGAGTAGGATTTCCACAGTTTTCTGCAGTGTTAGAAGTTGCCGCAGCTATAAAAGGTTCTGGTGTACCAGTAATTGCAGATGGAGGAATACGTTACACAGGAGATATACCTAAAGCAATCGCAGCAGGAGCAGACACCGTAATGTTAGGTTCACTACTTGCAGGAACGAAAGAATCTCCAGGGGAAACGATTATTTACGAAGGAAGAAAATTCAAATCGTATCGCGGAATGGGTTCTGTAGAAGCTATGAAACAAGGTAGTAAAGACAGATACTTTCAAGATGTCGAAGACGATATTAAAAAATTAGTACCAGAAGGAATTGTTGGTCGTGTACCATATAAAGGAGAGCTTTATGAAAGTATTCACCAGTTTGTTGGTGGTTTACGTGCAGGAATGGGATACTGTGGTTCTAAAGACATAGAGACTTTAAAAGAAATCGGACAGTTTGTGAAAATTACAGCTTCCGGAATTAATGAAAGTCATCCACATGATGTAACCATTACTAAAGAATCTCCAAATTATTCTAGATAACTACATTCCTGCGCAGGCAGGAATCTCATTTATATAAAAAACTGTATCCATTGGATGCAGTTTTTTATGTCTATGTTTTTATATCTATGTTTTTTCTGTAATAGATTGATATTTTAATGCCCTATCTGAAATAGATCCAAATCTAGTAGTTAGCATATCCATCACATAATTTTGATAGACACGCCAAGGTCTTTTCTTTCCTTGTTTTGGGAGTATATTTTTAGCTCTTTGTATATAACCAGAACTTAGATTTAAAAATGCTTCTTCCGATCCAGAATTTTGATTTTCTGCTATAACCACATCGTATTTTTTTCTATCCATATAATTAATAAGCTTACATAAATAGTTTGCGGTTAAATCAACTTTAAGCGTCCAAGAGTTGTTGGTATAACCAAAAGCATAAATTAAATTTGGTATCCCGCTAAATAGCATTCCTTTATAAACCATGGTTTGGCTCGTTTCCGCAGGTTTATTATTAATACTCATTTGGGAACCACCAAGTAATTGCATTTTTAATCCAGTAGCAAGAACAATAATATCTGCTTCTAGAGTTTTACCAGAATCTAGGGCAATACCATTTTCTGTAAAATGAGAAATGCTAGCTGTTTCTACAGATGCTTTTCCCGCTTTTATAGATTTAAATAAATCGCCATCCGGAATGACACAAAGGCGTTGTTCCCAAGGATTATATTTAGGATTAAAGTGTTTTTCTACAGGATATCCTTTCGGAAGTTGTTTTGCTGCTCCTTCTATTATTTTTCCTTTCATCCATTTAGGAAACAATTTGGAAACGCCAAAAAGGAACATAGACAAAAGAATATTTTTCCATCTCGTTAGTTTGTATGCCCATTTAAAAGGAAGGTATTTCTGTAAACGAAGAAACATTTCATTATAATTGGGTAAATTCATGACATAGGTAGGAGAGCGTTGCAGCATGGTAACTTGTGCTGCTCCATGATTTGCTAACGCTGGTAATAAGGTTACGGCAGTTGCTCCGCTTCCTATAACAACTATTTTTTTTTCTTTATAATCTAAATCTTTTGGCCAAAATTGCGGTTGTACTATTTTTCCTTTAAAGATTTCTTCGCCTTTAAAAGTAGGTTTATACGCTTCTTTATAATCATAATATCCTGTACAAATACTTAAAAAATTACATGCTATTTCTTGGTTTCCTTTAGGAGTTTCTACCTGAAGTGTCCACGTTTTTGTCTGGTCAGACCAATTGGAACTTGTCATTTTATGATTATAGATAATGTATTTTTCTAAATCATTTTCCTGAATCGTTTCCTTTAAATATTTTAAAATACCTTCGCCACTGGATAAGGATTGCGGATTGGTCCAAGGTTTAAATTTATAGCCAAAAGTAAACATGTCAGAATCAGAACGAACTCCAGGATATTGAAATAAAGACCAAGTACCACCAATAGAATCTCGAGCTTCTAAAATAGCAATTTTTTTGGTCGGACATTTTTTCTGTAACCAATATGCCATACCAATTCCTGAAATTCCTGCACCAACAATAACAATGTCGAATTTTTTATTAGTCATAGCTACTTTTATCTTAAAGGTTTGCGAATTATAAGTATCTAAATATAGTGTAGAAATAATTAGGCAACAATAAAGTACATCATATTACGGATTTCAGTGTATTTATGTAAAATCACTATTTGATTTTAGTTGTTTGTAAGTCAGTTTTTTAAGTCCTGAAAACTGATATTTATCATAGTATTTCATTAAAAAGAGTAGTACTTTAATTACTATAAATTTTAAGGTCATGAAACCAAAGAAAAACCCAAAAATAGATGTCGGAAGAAATAGCGGTATTTATTTTCTTCTCGGAATTAATTTGATGCTCTTATTAACTTGGCAAGCTTTGGAGCAAAAAACCTATGATAGAGAAGCGATAAAAAAAGACTATGTAGAAATTGCTCAGGAGATAGAAGAAGATATACCTATTACCAATGTAAACACGCCACCGCCACCACCTCCTCCAGTGGAGCTTGCAACACCAGAAATAATTACGGTTGTAGAAGATAAGATTGATGTAGAAGAAACCGTTATGGAGAGTAGCGAAACAAGTCAAGAAGAGTATATTGAAAAACAGGAAATTGTGGAAATTGAAGATGTTATTGCGGTAGAAGAAGTAGAAGAAGAGATAGAGGTAGCATTTGCCGTTGTTGAAAATGTTCCTGTTTTTCCAGGTTGTACAGGAAATAATACGGAACTAAAAAAATGCTTTAATGCTAAAGTATTAGCGCATGTAAAAAAAACATTTAAATACCCAATACAAGCGCAAGAGTTAGGTATACAAGGCAAAGTATATGTGATGTTTATTGTAGATAGAAGCGGAAATATTAGTAATATTAGAACTCGAGGTCCAGATAAGTATTTAGAAACCGAGGCTAGTAGAATAATTGATGCTTTGCCAAAAATGACTCCTGGAATGCAACGGAATAAACCGGTAAATGTTCCGTATTCTATTCCTATAACTTTTAAAATAGATGAATAATTTCACTTACTAAACCATAAATCAGGACTTAAGAATGCTTCGTTTTTTCTTTGTTTTTTAATAGGAGGAAAACCGAGTCTTGTTAATTGGATAATCGTTTTAAAACGATTCAAATAATAGGTGACTTATTGCTGTTCTTCTTTTTTATGTTTATCGGAAAAAATCAGTTCGCCTTTTGTAATCCAAGAAATACCAAAAGCCCAAAGTGCAATACTCTCTAACCAAAACACAGGGTTCAGGTATTGTAGCTCTGGAAACTTTTCTTGTAAGTAGAAAAAGTATAAAGCAATGAAAGCCACACATGCAATCATAACATATCCACAAGTTTTAAAAATGATATTTCGTTTTCTTTTATGCGGTTCTAATTCCGCTTTAGGGGTTTTAGATTCTGTAAATAGAAATAAGGAAAAATAGATAAGTACCCCAAAAAACAATCCTGCAAAAGTAAAATGCACGGCTTTTATCCAAGGTTCATAAACAATACATTGTTCGGCGCATTCCGAAAGGGTATCTACTCCAGTAGGAAAAAAGGCAACACCAAGCGAGAAAACACAAGCTAGGTTTCCGGCGATGCTATCTCTAATATCATAGCCTTTATAAGTAAACATAAAAAAGGCAACGGCACACAAAACACCGACTAATATGTTGCGCATTTTGGTATGGTAATAATCACTTATAGAACTTTGTACGATCTCACAATTGCCATAATAAAAAGCACCAACTATTAATAGAACAGGAAGTATAATACCTAAAAGACCAATAAGTTGTCGCAAAAGATTGTACGATATTAATTGCGGATTTTCGTGTCCTTGTTCCTGTGACATACCTTTTATTGTTTTTTTAAAATTAGACATTTTATCTAGTAAAAAAAATACGTAGTTGTACTTATTTTTATTGTGCTACATCTCAGAAGGGTTATTCTACAATTCGGTAGGTTTTAATTTCTAGGAATTGCTTTCTGTTTCATATTTGCAGTATCCAACCAGCAACCAATACGAATTATGAAAAATACAATCTTGATTTTTAGCTTTTTATGTGGTCTTTCGCTTTCTGCGCAAACCATTAGCGGAATAGTTACAGATGCTAAAAATAATCCGATAGTACAAGCCAATGTATATTTAGAAGGTACATACGACGGCGGAACAACCAATGCGAAAGGTGTATTTTCCTTTAAAACGGAAGAAACTGGAACACAAAATTTACTGGTGTCTTTTGTCGGTTTTGAAACCTACACCATGCTTGGCGATGTTTCGTATATGAAAGATTTAAAAATCCAACTTCGGGAAGATGTGAATTCTCTAGATACTGTGGTTCTTTCTGCTGGAACGTTTTCCGCAGGAGATAACTCGAAAGTAAATGCTTTAAAACCTTTAGACGTAGTAACCACAGCAAGTGCTTTGGGTGATTTTGTTGGAGCCTTGCAAACCTTACCAGGAACTACAACGGTTGCCGAAGATGGAAGACTTTTTGTTCGTGGTGGTGAAGCCGAAGAAACACAGATCTTTATTGATGGTATCAAAGTCTTTACACCGTATAGTCCAACGACCAATAATACACCAACTCGCGGACGCTATTCGCCGTTTTTGTTTGATGGTATTACTTTTTCTACTGGAGGATATTCGGCAGAATACGGCCAAGCATTATCTAGTGTTTTGCTTTTAAATACTACAGGAGAACCAGATCAAGAAAAAACAGATATCGGTATTATGACACTTGGAGCATCTCTTGGTAATACGCAAAAATGGAAAAACAATTCCTTAAGTGTAAATGCTTCCTATATTAATTTGGCGCCTTATAATGCTGTTTTTAAAAGTAGAAACGATTGGAAGAAACCTGCCGAAGTTGCTTCTGGTGAGGCTGTTTTTCGTCAGAAAACAAATAACGGTATGCTAAAATTATATACTGCTTTTGAAGCTACTAATTTTGAATTGACGCAGGAAGATATCAATGCTTCGGAAGGTGTTCATTTTAAACTAAAAAATAACAACTTGTACTTTAATGGTTCCTATAAAGGAATGTTAAGTGATTCTTGGACTTTAGAAACCGGAATGAGTTATACACTTGCCAACGACAAAATAAACATTGATGATGCCGGTATTAAAGATACCGAAAACTCTTTTCATGGTAAAGTGAAACTGAAACATAGATTTAATAATCGTTTCAAATTAAACTTTGGTGCAGAATATTTAGAAACAGATTTTAATGAAAATTATCAAGATACTTTTACGCCTAAAGTAGCTTACGGATTCAACAATAATATTAGTGCAGCATTTACAGAAGCAGATATTTTCTTTTCTAGAAAACTAGCCTTAAAAGCTGGATTGCGATTAGAACATAGCGCATTATTTGATGAAGTAACACTTTCACCAAGAGTTTCTATGGCGTATAAAACTTCCGATAAAAGTCAGGTTTCTTTGGCTTATGGCGATTTTTATCAGAACCCAAATAGTAGCATCTTAAAGTTTGAACATGATTTACAAGCACAGCAGACTTCACATTATATTTTAAACTATCAATATAATGGTAAAAGACAATTATTTCGCGCAGAAGCTTATTATAAAGATTATACGAGTTTAGTGAAATACGATAGCGATTTTGCCAGCTTTGATAGTAATTACAACAACAAAGGCTATGGTTTTGCAAAAGGAATCGATTTGTTTTGGCGCGATAGCAATAGTATTAAAAAAGTAGATTATTGGGTGAGTTATTCGTTTTTAGATAGTAAGAGAAACTATCAGAACTATTCAAAATCTGCACAGCCAAATTTTGCAAATACACATAACCTTTCCGTCGTTGGTAAATATTGGATTGACAAATGGAAAAGCCAAGTAGGAATGAGTTATTCTTTAGCTTCTGGTAGAACGTATACCAATCCGAATACAACAGGTTTTTTAGATCAGAAAACCAAAGCGTACAATAGTTTAAGTCTTAATTGGGCATATTTAATATCGCCACAAAAAATTCTATATCTATCGGTAAACAATGCACTAGGTTTTAAAAATGTAAACGGGTATCAATTTGCAAACACACCAGACAGTAATGGCAATTTTGCAAGTAGAAGTTTACGTCCTGCAACCGATCAATTCTTTTTTGTTGGATTCTTTTGGACCATCAGTGAAAAAGGAACGGATAATCAATTGGATAATTTGTAAACCGACGGTCTATCCTAAAATAATAACAGTTCGGTAGAACGCTTTTTTAAAACAAGTAGATTCCATAGATATTTGTGTAACAATAAAAACCATAATAAAAATGAAACATCTAATCCTCATCGTAACTTTATTAATCATAAGTATCGTTGCTACAGCACAAACCAAATACGAACAAGGCATGCATAAAGCATTAGACCTTTGGAAAACGAATCCTATAGAAGCTTCGCAACTTTTTGAACGCATCGCAAAAGCAGAACCAGATAATTGGTTGCCTCCTTATTATGCAGCGGAAACTTTAATTTTAGATGGCTTTAGTAAAATGCAAGATGCAGATGCTTTAAAAGCACAACTGGACCAAGCGCAAAATTTTTTAAATGATGCCACAGCAATCTCTAAAGACAATCCAGAAATTATGGTAATGCAAGCCATATTGTACACGGTTTATGTAGCAAGTGATGGCGCAACTTATGGTATGACACTTTCGGGTAAAGTAATGGCGCTATATGCACAAGCAGAAAAAATAGCACCAAATAACCCAAGAGTCGTTTTAAACAAAGCAGATTGGAACATTGGCGGAGCACGTTATTTTGGTACCGACATCAAACCATTTTGTCAAGAAGTAGAAAGAGCTTTAGAACTTTTTGCTACCTTTAAACCAGAAACAGAATTTCATCCAAATTGGGGAAGAGAACGCGCCCAAGAAATTATAGCAAACTGTAAATAATAGTTTAAGAATAGATACCAATCCTTATGAATGCATACATAAAAAATATACTAATCACCTTTGCTATTGGTTGCCTGGTATTTGTAATAGGAAATGCCTTTTATAACGGATTTGCCTTTAAAAGTACCAATGCATTATTAATCAATTTTAGCTTTTATCAGCTATATACATTTGTGTTAGGCTATTCTAATATGCATTATTTTAACTACTTAGAGAAAAAGACTTGGGAAACCAAAAATGGCGTAAGTATTAAACGCGTTATCATAGGAATTGTAGGTTCTATCATAATAACCATTATTGGTTTATTTATCCTAAGAGCACTTACCGCTGTGATTTATGAAGGGACAACTTTTGAAACCTTTATAGCTAAAGAAAGTTGGAGGAATTACTCCTTTGGTATTTGGATTACATTGTCCATTGTTATTACATTTCATGCCTTTTATTTTTTCGCCAAATTACAGCAACAAAAAGTAAAAGAACAAAAAGTAATTGCAGGAACAGCAAGTGCAAAGTTTGATGCTTTAAAAAATCAGTTAGATCCACATTTCCTATTTAATAGTTTGAATGTACTAACGAGTCTAATTGAAGAAAATCCAGACAACGCACAAAAGTTTACCACATCGCTATCTAAAGTATATCGTTATGTGTTAGAACAGAAAAATAAAGATTTAGTTACCGTTGACGAAGAATTAGCCTTTGCTAAAACCTATATGTCGCTTTTAAAAATGCGATTCGAAGATAGCATTGTTTTTGAAATCCCGGAGCAGGCTACCAACCCGGAAAGTAAAGTAGTACCATTATCCTTACAATTGTTATTAGAAAACGCAGTAAAGCATAATATAGTGACATCTAGTAAACCATTACATATAAAAATATATGAAGAAAATGGAAATCTAATCGTAGAGAATAATTTGCAAATCAAGCAAATAGTAAAAAAGAGTAGTGGAGTAGGTTTAAATAATATTACCCAACGTTACCAATTATTAACTACCAAAAAAGTAAACATCAATCAGGATGCAAACCGTTTTGCAGTTGCAATACCAATGCTGACTAAACAAATCACAAGTATGGAACGTATAAATACAAATACTAAAGAAGACGCTTATTATAGAGCAAAAAAACGCGTAGAAGAAATCAAAGGCTTTTATGGCAACTTAACATCTTATTGTCTGGTTATTCCATTTCTAATATTTATAAACTATTCTACTTCATCGAATTTTCAATGGTTTTGGTTTCCAATGTTTGGTTGGGGAATGGGTGTCGTTATTCATGCATTTACCGTATTTGGTTATGGTAAAACATGGGAAGAGCGTAAAATAAATGAGATTTTAGAAAAAGAAGAACAACAAAATAAATGGAGATAATTATGGATACAAAACCTTTTAATAACGAACGTATAGAACGCGCAAGAAAGCAAGTCAAAAGAATTAAAAGCTTTTATACGCACTTATTGATTTATGTTGTAGTAAATCTGATATTTGTATTTATTAATATTCAAAATTTAGATCCTGGCGAAAGTTATTTTCAATGGCGTAATTTTATAACCTTTGGTACTTGGGGAATTGTAATAATTATTCATGCGCTTTCTGTTTTTTTGCCACACTTTGTATTTGGTAGTGAATGGGAAGAACGTAAGATTAAGAAGTTTATGGAGAAGGAAGAAAAACACCAACAATGGGATTAAAAAATACAAGCATGAATAATAACCACAACATAGAATCTAGCAACGAAAATGCATATAGTGGGCAAGAAGCTTATGATAATGCCAAAAAGCGTGTTGGTCAATTAAAAGGTTTTTATTGGCATTTACTTTCCTATATCGTAATTAATATGGTGATTCTAATTATGATTTCCAGAACGGTAGATAGTGCCCATTTTTGGACATTTAATGTGTTTTCTACCGTATTTTATTGGGGAATTGGTATCTTTTTTCACTTTATGGGTGTTTTTGGTAAAAACGTTTTTTTAGGGAAAAACTGGGAAGACAAAAAGGTGCAAGAATATTTAGAGAAAGAAGAAAAACAAAATTGGGAATAATTTTTTGGGCGTTACCCTCTTCTGCTAAAAAGCTGCAAAGGGTCGCGCTTTCCACTTAAATCTTTTTCTATTGTCTTTCCTGTTTAAACAGGAAGGATAACATAAAAAGGATAACGTTTCAATCGCTAACGCAAATACATGTATGACAACCATAATTATAGAAGACGAGAAACCATCTGCAAGACGCCTACAACGTATGCTAGATACTTTAGGAGTAAAGGCAGAAACTATGTTGCATTCTGTAGAAGAATCGATTGCTTGGTTTCAAAATAATGCGCATCCAGATCTTATTTTTTTAGATATTCAGTTAAGTGACGGATTATCCTTCGAAATTTTTGAAAGCATCGATATTCAATCTGCCGTTATCTTCACTACAGCTTATGATGAATACGCTTTGCAAGCCTTCAAATTAAATAGTATCGATTATTTATTAAAACCTATTGATGATGAGGATTTAGCCAAAGCAGTTGCCAAGTACAAAACGCGAATCCCAAAACAACAAAAGGTTACTTTAGATTTTGATGATATTAAAAAATTATTAGTGAATCCGATAGAACGAGAATACAAAAAAAGATTTTCAGTAAAAGTCGGGCAGCATTTAAAACTTATTAATATTGAGGATATTGAATGTTTCTATAGTGAAAATAAAGGCACGTATTTATATACTACAGAAGGAAGAAACTATTTGCTAGACACTACCTTAGAGCAATTAGAAAACGAATTAGAACCACAGCATTTTTTCCGAATAAACAGAAAATTCTTTGTAAACATTCATGCCATAAAAGATATGGTAAGTTATACCAATTCGCGTTTACAGATCAAATTAAATTCCTTTAACGAACAAGAAGTAATTGTTGCAAGAGAGCGTGTTAAGGATTTTAAAAATTGGTTGGAGTAGTCTAAATATCGGCAAAATACTTTTTAACCTCTATCCGATTTTGTATATTTGTGTGTGGTAGCATTTCAATTAACATATAGAGAAGAATTAAATACTACATTTTTAAGGTTGCAAGACAAACTAAATCTTTTAAATGCGGCTAGGCCTTTACCTAATGCTTCCTTAAATAGTATTAGAGAATCTTTACTAATAGAATGGACCTACAACTCTAATAGTATAGAAGGAAATACTTTAAATTTACGCGAAACACAAATGGTTTTACAAGAAGGTATTACTGTAAAAGGTAAATCTTTGCGTGAGCATTTTGAAGCAAAAAATCATGAACATGCTATAAAGTACTTGTATGGTTTGGTAAAACCTGCTTACAAAATGACTAGTAAAGACATATTATCTTTACACGCTTTGATATTAAGAGTAATAGAAGATGATTTTGCTGGTAGATTACGCAATGCTTCTGTTCGTATTTCTGGCGCAAATTTTATTCCGCCTAATGCACGTAAAGTTCCAGATTTACTGGATAATCTTGTTGATTTTGTGAATAAAAATCCTTTACAGCTAAACGCTATTGAGTTGGCAACTGTTTTTCATCATCAGTTTGTACATATGCATCCTTTCTTTGATGGTAATGGTAGAACGGTTCGTCTTGCTATGAATTTACTTTTAATGAAAGTTGGTTTTCCTCCTGCAATTATCTTAACAACAGATAGAAAAAAATACTACGAAGCTTTAAACCAAGCGAATAAAGGTAAATATCTTAAACTTATGTTACTCATGTGCCAAGCTGTGGAGCGTAGTTTAAATATTTATTTAAGTGCTGTTCCTAATAATGATCAAGACTACGAAGCAATTTCAACTATTATTAAAGAACCAGATGTGCCTTATGGTCAAGAGTATGTTAGTTTATTAGCTAGACAAGGTAAAATAGATGCACATAAAGAAGGAAGAGTTTGGTATACAACTAAAGATGCTATTTTAAATTATATTATAAATAGAGAACGTAAACGTTAATCCTTTTCAATTCTGTTCTCATCAAAAGAGCTTGGTAATAATTTAGGAATAAATTTAATTACTAATGGCAATAGTAGTGCACCGCCAGGAAGCATAAATATAGCCAAACTAGGTATCGATTTAAAAATATCTAATAGTTGTTCTTGAACCTTTTTTTGCTCTTCTTCATTTAAATCTCTAACCGTAGATTTAGAAATTAATAGCATGAGCTCTTTACTTTCACTTAATTCTTTTTGCAAACGTTTGCTATTTCTAGATATTAGCTTGCTTACCATTTTACTGGAGTTATCGTAAAAGGTTTTTACAATATTTTTAGATTCAAATAATACGATTTGATCTTTATAGGTATGGAAAAAATTAGTGATAGACGCTTTAGCTTCGTTAATCGTTTGCTGGTCTAATTGTAAATCTGCACCTAATTGGTTTAAAAATCCGTGTTCTTTTTCATCAATAGAGGCATCTGTCCAAGTTGCCATACAAGCCATGTCAATGATGTATTGCGCTTCAAATTCACTATTAATAAAAGATATTGCTTGATTATAAGTACTGTTATACTTTTTTTGATAACGTAAAGATTGTTCAAATAGCTTAATTAAACTAGTGTCATATTCGCTCTTGGTTTGTTTTGCATTCAAAACACATAGAACAATAGTTTCAAGTGCAGATTCTAAGTTCTTTATATAGTTTACGGTTATTGTTTTATTCTTTAAATAATGCTTGTAGGCAAGTACATCTATATAAAGTAGTGCATTTGTAATAAAATAATTAAAGCTTTTAGAGATGAGGTTATCTTCTATTAAAACACGTTTGTGAATTATTTTCTCTAACAGTCCTGCAGATTTTTTTTCTCCTAAAAGTTCTTTAAAGTAGGAGGTTTTATATTCTTCAATTTCCGTATAGAATTCTATAATACTATCGATGAAGTTTCCCGAATTATCTAGTTTTTTATGTGAAAAATATAAAGCTAAAAAGAGGTTTGTTTTACAAATTTCTTCATTTGAAAAATCGCTTTTGTCAAATAAATTTTCAATTATAATAACATTATTCCCATAAATAAAACCACTTTCTCTTAGCGATAAATAAAACGCATTACTAGATGCGTTTTCTATAGTCTTATTGGCTTCTAACGTTTTTAGTAGCTTATTTATCCAGCCATTTGCCGATGGATTCATGGTCTTCCTATTAAGTTAGTGTAAAGATAAATTTTTCTGACAAACTAAAACGATTTAAATTTTTTTAAAACGGACTTTATCTTTTTTTTATAGGTATGGTTGAGAGTTAAAAATTTAATTAAATAAAAACCTCATTATTATGAAAAACACTAAAAGTTTTCACGAACAATTTTAATAAGGTTAGTAAACAAATAAAAAATATTGTTGAAATTGGCGCTTTAGCAATAGCTGGTTTCTTATAGTCCCAAAGATTACATGGATGCTTCTTTAGAAGTAAGAGGTACAGCAGATATTACATATTTCAACACATTTCAAGTGAAAGAATAGATAATGTGCAAGAGATGGTAATATGTGTTTCTTTGTACCAACTGTAGGATTGCATAGCAATGTTGAAACAATGGGAACACAATAATTTATTTAGGAAAATCTATTTATGACAAAACACAATGGAATGGATGACCATTTTGTTTTAGGTAGTTTTTATACCCAAAAGAAAGTCTTTGTCTATATAAATTATTTCGGTATATTAATGCATAAAATTCGTTCTCCCGAAAGCAATCAAGAGAACGAATTATATTACTTCAAATAATTACGTAATCCTATTTGGTTATGAATCCGTATTTATTTTCAAAACCCTGACAATGATATTTAAAACCTATTACCACCAGCTTCTTATGTTGTAAGTAACTTTTGGTTGATTTTTAGCATTGGCAACTCCAATATCTCTAGCTGCTTTAATTATGCTATTCTCTTTCTCTACTTCGTCTTCATATTTTTTCATTTTGAAATCCCATTCTCTTTGATCCAACTCTTTAATTCTTTTTCCAATGAGTTTAGATAAATTCACTCCTTCTTCATAACAATTAGAATCCGGATCAATTAATGATAAATGAGTAGAAGCTATATTTGCAGAATTAGTATCTAGTCCAGTATTCCAAGCATTTTTGGCATTAGTTAAATGCAGCTGACACTCGTAATCCATTTTTTCTTTATATACAATAGCAACTTCATTCATTGCAGTTTCATAACATTCTTTAGTTACTTGTGGAATTTCCATAAGTTTATAAATAGCGCCATCGTAATCCTTTTTGCTTTTTGAAACTTCGGCATCTTTTAAGATAAAGTCACATTGAGAATTGTAAAATTCTATAATTTCGGTTTTCCCTTGATTAACAAAATCTTTAAAAATTGGATTTCTTGCTTTAATTTGTTTAATAGCTGAAATATAGGCTTTAGTATCACTTGTTCCAACTCCTTTTACTTTTATAGTTTCTGAAGAGAATACCGTTCCTTTAATTCCGTCTCCAATATAAAAATAGACATCTAGAGTGATTACCACTTTTCTTGGTGGTCCAGGAAGCACTTCTTTGAATAATAGAGAGACATTAGGAGTTATTATAAACCTAGAGTTTCGCGTTCCTCCCAAACCATTTATTGAAGTTATTTGGCTTAGCTTGTTTTCTAATAAATTTTTAGCTGAAGCGGGTAAACCATCTATTTGATCTGACACATAAGTAGAGAGCTTTACTCTGCCTATATCATCTGTTTTTCCTAAAGAATTCTGACTAAAGGAATAGGAGAATAGTAGAAAAAAGATTAATGTATTTAAATAATATTTCATAGTTAATGTTTGATTATTTAGAGCCCAAATAAAGCGTTGCTTCACCTAATCCACTAATAGTTAATTTATTTATAATCCCCATATCTTTAAGATAAGCGCTTAAGCCTTTAGCCCAAGTTCTGGCATCCATTCCTCTAATTTTTCCATTTCTCTCATAAGTCATAGGGATTCTAACTTGTTCAAAATTCATCATTGTAGCCTCGGCATCCATTGTTGTATATGATCCATTTACACAGTTGTCATTTAACCAATTTTCGATTAAAAAGCCTAATTCATCATCTCCAAAATCTTCAGATTCTAAATCGTATTCCCAATCATCCCAAACACGAATTCCCAAATTAACTTCTCTACCTTTATCAAACCATCCATCAAAGGTAGTTTGTAAGCTTGCTAAAAACTTGTCAATTCTAGAACTCACAGCTTCTTCTAATAATAGAGGTAATGGACTAGAAAAGTCTGGAGCTCCTGTACCAGAAGTTTCTGCTATTTGTTTTCCTGTATAAGCATCTAGACCTCTTAAAATAAAAGTAACTTGTTTTTCAAGTCCATTATCATTAATTGCCCAACTCATTTCAAGAATGATATCCGCTTTAGCTGTTTTTTTAAGAGCATCAACAGGTGTTTCAGAAACTTCTGCTCCAGTGTTTTTTGAAGCTCTTAATTCTTGTTCAGCGGCTTTAGCTTCTACTTTTTTTAGTTCTGCAGATAAGTCTTTCGCGCTAAATCCTCTTTCACTTAATAAACCATTAATTTGAGTAATCACTAAGGCCAAATCACTATTACGTTGAAGTGCCATTTGATACAATGGAATATCTTTAATTACACCTTGATTGTTAATCGTTTGTGTGTATCCGTTTTCAAAGCACCAAGTGTCTGCTGGCACTACCATAAGAGTTGGTTTTTTAGCTTGAGAAAACGATACGTTTACCGCTAATAGAGTGATGATTATTACTAATGTTTGTTTTTTTAATTTCATTTTATATTAGTTTTAAAAACCACTATCCAGTGATTTTATAATGTTTTCATTTTCTAGTGTTTTTCTTAAAAGAGCAACGTTTACAGTAACTAATGTGCCAATTCTGTATTCTTTTTTACTTACTTTTATTCTGTCTGTTACACCATCTATTACGTTAACATATTTACTAAAATTATTAAGGTCTTTTTTGCCTTTACTTTCAAAAAAAACATTAAAAAATTCTTCAAATTCCGTTTCTAAGTTTGGAGACCTTGCTAATGCTGGTTTTTGGGTACACTTGGTACCTTGTGCATTAATTCCTTGAAATATAACAGCATGAACAGCGTTTTTAGAAGCTTGTACTCTGGCAATACTTTCATCTCTTAATATTGAAAAGACTTTAAGCGTGTATACTCCTGCTTTCGCTTCTCCAATACATTCAATATCATAATTCCATTTAGCAGTTTCTGTATCTGCTTTTTTCTTATTTCTTCTAGACTGGGCATTTGTTGTTCCAACTGTAAAAAATAAGATCGCAATAAAAAGTAATGTCTTTTTCATGATTATTGAATTTGTCTGATTAACATTCCTGAAGCTAAATTCTTTACTTTTCCTTTAAAAAGGGTTTTACCTAATTCTTTTTCGTCACTAGCTCCATAACGGTTATCCCATATTTGCTTTTTGTCCACTTTAATAGTTGCAATTTTCTTGTATGTTACATCATTAGTTTCATTGTTCCATATCTCCTCAAGGACCTCAAAGCTTTCGCCTCCTTCTAATCCTTCTTTCATGCCTATTTTAGAATAAATTTCACCATCTTCAATTAATATTGGAGACTTGGTTTTAAACACATCATATTTTTTTTGAAGTTTGGTATATACCATATCTATGTTTCGAATGGTAGACAATTCAATAATCTGTTCTTCTGTTCTTTTTTCTTTTAATGAAAACGTAACTAGACTTCTAGCATTTTCTTTTCCAATAAATTCAAAATTCACATCCAAAGAAGCAAAGTTTACATCTTCACCATTTCTTTTAGTCTTAATTAGGTTTGCTAAATCGGCCCAAGACTCATCTGTCCAATCTAAACGATATAACCATGCTGTAGTCCAAACTGAGTATCCTTCTTTTGTTTTGTCATATGCTTTTTCAGAAGCTTTTAGAGCTAAAGTTTTAGCCATTCCTGGTAATTCATTTGCAGCGACATCGGCAGTTTGTTTAATAGCTAAAGCTATTGGTTCATTTGAAACAAAATTCATTTTTGTAAAAACTACAAAAGTGTTTTTTATTAAATATTTTCCAGAGTTTTTAAGTTCATTGGTTCCTCTACTAGTGGTGTTTGCTTCAGATATTTCTTGTGCACTAGCACTGTAAATCCCTCTATCTTGAATAAGTTTCATTGGGTTATAGTTCTCTTCACCAAAATGATCGAGATTAAACCATTTAGAAACTAATTCAAAAGGAAGTTTTTTTGATTTAACAAATTTGTCAATTTCATACTGTACTTCTGAGTTATCTGTAACAGCACCAGAAGTAGCACTAGAGGCAGCATCAGATAAAGCGCTACCAATCATTTGATTCGTTTTACTTTTGCTGATACCAAGTTCTTCTCTTTCTTCATCTGTTAGAGAATATTCAGATCTGTTAAAAGAATTTAATTCGACTCTTTGATCATTATATTTATCAGGGAATGGCCAAGCTTCATAATACTTAGCAACTACATCTGACTTTTCAAAGCTTTCGCCTATCACTAAAACGTTGTGCAGGGAACTTCTTTGGTATTTTTTTTCTTGTATTTTAGTTTTTTGAGCCGATATTCCTTGGATGGCGCATACTAATAGGGATAGAATAATAATGTTTTTTTTGTTTTTCATCTTGGTTGTTTAATTGATTATAACGTATTTGAATAAGGTTAGTGAGAGGCTGTTATACATAGATTTTGCGAAGAACCTATGCAAAGTGAGGTAGAGCAAAATAGCATGGAACAAACGAACAGTTATTTTTGATTTAAGATTAAATTGAAAGTGATTCTATAGGTGATAAATCGCTTATTTTTATTGTATTTAAAATATATCATTTGGTGTTTTGGCTTTATTTTGCTGCATAGCAAATTAAAGAGAGTTCATAGGAAATCCCTTACGGTTTCCCGTATTGTAACCATTTTTAATCAAATGTTTATTGTAGTTTATTGAAAGTCAGGGAGTTCTTTTTTTTAAGGAACGAGTTTTTTTATGTATCCGTTATAAATATAGTAGCAGATACTTTAGGTTATAGATGGATTATGCTCGTTTTTATACAAATAAATATTGCGATATTTTTAGATAATCCATTATCGGTAAATTGGTTTGTAAAGATGAAATTAGAGAAAAATATAATAGATGTTGAAGGTATTTGTGAGCATGAATTACTTAATAATTGTCTTTATAGAATTTGAGGTATATCTAAGGTGATATCTTGAAATCCCTAAAAATAAAACAGAAAAAAGAGCACTATAATTATCTCAAACAGTATTGCAATAATCAATCTTTTTAATTTAGGCACTAGTAAGTACTGTTTCTAGGGGAACAACTTGAACAGCATTTGATTAAAATGTGATAATAGAGTTATGCATACGGTAACTATACATATTGTGTGATTTCTCAAAGGTTTATTCATTCCTATCTTGAAATTTAGAAACCAATAGGTTTAATTGTATTTAGTATTATTTAATGTAAATCTTAGTAAATATTTTAAATAAAAAAAAGCACAAAATTGTGCTTTTTTTTTATTTAAAATTGTGGTTATTCTTATTCTATAATTCCTCCACAACTTATGCGTCCACCAGCGTTTCCTGTTGGCTGACCATAGTCATCTGCTCCTGCATGAACAATAATTGCTTTTCCTAAAATATCTTTGTTTGGGTCTCCGCAACCTAAACACCACTCCTTAGTAGAGAACTCTAAATATGCTCTACCATTTTCTTCCGCAGTTATATTACCAATATCTCCTTTGTGGTATCCTGCGGCATCTCCCCATTTTCCGTGAGGTTGTGCAGTTGGGTTCCAATGTCCTCCAGAAGAAGTGCCATCTGCAGCAGAGCAATCTGCTTTTTCATGAATATGCATGGCGTGTGTTGTTCCTGGATCCATTCCTTCAACAATAGCTACCATTCTAATTTTACCGTCTTCTTCCGTAAAAGCAATATTTCCTTTTACTTTACTACCGCTTTTTGGCTCTAGTTTCATCTTCACCTTTTTAGCAGTCATTGCCTTGGTGGTTCCAGTTTCTTGTTTCACTCCCTTTTTACAACCAATTGCAAAAATGACACTTAAGGCTAAAATAAAAATGGTACTTCTTTTCATTATTAAAGGGGTTTTATATGAAATACTAAAGTTAGTATATATTTCAGTAATAACAAATTACAATTGGGATGGTTTTACTATTTTATTTATCTCTTAAATAAGTGCTGATTTCTATATCCACATCTTCCCATGTTTTGCTAACACCATCAGCTCCTTTATGAAGGTCAAGACACACTTTGTTTAAGGTTTCTAAAGCATTTAAAGCATTCCATTTTTTAAGATCCATTTTTGCTTTCATGGTAACTCGTCTTTCTTCAGCAATGCTTACATCTAAAGGTAAATCTTCCGTAACGCCATTCATGGTTATAGTAGCACTATAATTTCCATTATTGTATTTTATAATACCTTTTATTAAATCGGTATTTAGCATAGCTCCAAAGAAAGAAGCTTTCAATTTAGCATCTCTAGTGTCATCTTTAGTAAATAAACTGCTTACTGGAATAGAAAACTCTAAATTATTTAAAGCTTCTTCCGGTGTTGCACCAGATTTTTTTTCAAAATTTAAAGTCGCAAATTCGCCACCAACAGGTACTTTTTTTGTAGTTTTAAATGCAGTCCATTTTACAGAAGTTCCTTCTGGCTTTATAATAAAAGAACTAGTTGCTTCCGTAGGCACTATTACTTGTGTCTCTGTTTCTTTTTTTTCTTCTTTACAAGAAGTAGCTAGTAATGAAGTTACTGCTAATATTGTTAGAAATTTTGTAATTTTCATAATTAAATTTTAAATGTTTCAGTAAAGTTAAGTAGATAAATGGGTTTCTGCAAGTACTTACTAAATTCTTAATTATAGCAATTATTATTAACATGATATATGTCATATTTTAAGATACATAACCTCTGTAATTTTGGAGAAGAATTTTTAGGTATGGCAAATTCACTAGTTAATAAATATAATATTCCAGGACCTCGTTATACGAGTTATCCTACGGTTCCTTATTGGAATAATGATACTTTTTCATTAAAATTGTGGAAAGCTTCATTAATACAATCTTTTAAAGAAAGTAATGATACGGAAGGTATTAGTTTATATATTCATTTACCATTTTGCGAAAGCTTATGTACCTTTTGTGGTTGCAATAAGCGCATTACTAAAAGACACGAAGTAGAATCACCATATATTACAGCTGTTTTAAAAGAATGGGATTTGTATTGTGCGCTTTTAAAAACAAAACCAAATATTAAAGAATTACATTTAGGAGGAGGAACACCAACGTTTTTTACTCCACAAAATTTAGAGCGATTAATAAAAGGTATTGTAAGAAAAGCTACGCTTGCTGAAAATTATGAATTTAGTTTTGAAGGACATCCTAACAATACAACCAGAGCGCATTTACAAACGCTTTTTGATTTAGGATTTAAACGTGTAAGCTTTGGTGTACAAGATTATAATGAAACCGTTCAGAAAGCAATACATAGAATACAACCTTTTGAAAACGTAAAACGAGTTACAGAAACGGCGCGAGAAATTGGCTATACCTCCATAAGTCATGATATTATTTTCGGATTACCATTTCAAACCGAAGCATATGTAGAAGAAACCATTAATAAAACCAAATTATTAAAGCCAGACAGAATTGCTTTTTATAGTTATGCACATGTACCTTGGATTAAAGGAAACGGGCAACGTGGTTATAAAGATAGTGATTTACCAACTCCAGAAAGTAAAAGAAACCAATACGAGTTAGGTAAAAAAATGCTATTTGAAGCTGATTATGTAGAAATAGGGATGGATCATTTTGCATTGCAAACAGATACTTTATACCAAGCAACAACCAATAAAGAATTGCATAGAAACTTTATGGGGTATTCATCCTCTAAAACACAAGCTATGATAGGTCTTGGAGTTTCTTCCATCAGTGATAGTTGGTATGGTTTTGCACAAAACGTAAAAGGTTTAGAAGAATATTACCATTTAATAGACGAAAATATTATTCCTGTGTATCGCGGACATATATTAAATGAGGAAGATTTAATTATTAGAAAACACATTTTAAATTTAATGTGTCAATTGGAAACTTCTTGGTCACCAACCGAAAATTATTTTTCAGAGTTACCGGATACACTAATAAAATTAAAAGAAATGGAACAAGATGCACTAGTTGAAATCTTTTCCAATAAAATAATAATAACAGAAAAAGGAAAACCCTTTGTAAGAAATATTTGTATGGCTTTCGATTTGCTTTTGCAACGTAACAAGCCAGAATCGCAACTATTTTCAATGACCATTTAAAACCAAAAAATCATGAAAAAAATTATTGTACCAATAGATTTTTCTGAACATTCAGAATATGCCTTAGAAACCGCTGCTGTTTTAGCTAAAAAATATGATGCAGAAATTTTAGCATTACACATGCTAGAACTTTCTAATGCGCTTATTTCTAATGCGGAAAATATGCAACAAGAAGAAACTGTTTTCTATTTAAAACTTGCTGAAAAAAGGTTTCAAGAGTTTTTAGATAAAGATTATTTAAAGGATGCTAAAGTAACTCCGTTGGTAAAGCATTTTAAAGTTTTTAGTGAGGTTAGTGAAGTAGCTAAAGAACACGATGCAGATTTAATTGTAATGGGTTCTCAAGGAGCGAGTGGATTGAAAGAAGTACTTATTGGTTCTAATACAGAAAAAGTGGTAAGACATTCTGATATTCCTGTTTTAGTAATTAAAGAAAATCCTATTTTAACAGATTTTGAAAACGTAATTTTTGCTTCCGATTTTTCTAAAGATGCAATAAAACCATATTTAAATGCTAGTAAAATGATGGAAACATTAGATGCTAAAATGCATTTGGTATATGTAAATCTTCCAGATAATCAATTTAGAAGTTCTACGGAAATAGAAAAACGTGTGGCAACCTTTTTAAAAGAAGCCGAAGGTAATCTGGATAAAATGAAACAGGTCGCTTACGTAAATGATTACTCTATTGAAAAAGGGGTTTTAAATTATTCTAATATTATAGGTGCAGATTTAATAGCAGTTGCAACGCATGGTAGAACTGGATTAGCACATTTTTTTGAAGGTAGTATTTCTGAAGATATTGCAAATCATTCTACTTTACCAGTGATGACATTTAAAATTTAACAGAAATTAATTTCTAGTATTTTTTCTAGAAAATGGAATTAAAAAATATAAAACTTTCACTTTAAAGAGGTCTTATAGTTAGTTAATTAAATTTTTTAAAGTGAGTAAATAGCCAAACCTAGTTTGGCTATTTTTATGTTTAATTTTAATTAAGACAATTTCATCTTAAATATGATAAATGTCATATTTTAAAAGAAGCTTTCTTGGTAATTTTGGAGTATTAAAATAATCAATGAACAAAAACAGATGAAAACAACACTAAAATTATTGATGGTATTATTTGTAACACTTCTAGTAAGTTGTGGAGGCAAAGAAGAAAAGAAAAAAGAAGGATTCTCTTATCAAAAAAAGGCAACAACAGAAAAAACTACAACGCCTAAAGCAGAAAAAGTTCCAGCATCTAAAAAAATAGATTTATCTAATAAAGGTGTCGGTCCAATTAAATCTGTAACACTTGGAGCAGAGGTAGATCAAGCAATGGCTACACATGGTGCAGATGTTTACAAAAAAATGTGTACAGCTTGTCATAGAGCAGACAAAAAATTTATTGGTCCAGCACCAACAGGTATTTTAGAAAGACGTACTCCAGAATGGGTAATGAATATGATTTTAAATCCAGAGCAAATGGTAAAAGAAGATCCATTAGCAAAAGAGTTATTAATGGAGTTTAATGGTGCACCTATGGCAAACCAACATCTTACAGAAAAAGAAGCAAGAGCTGTTTTAGAATATTTTAGAACCCTTAAATAAATCATTATGAAACCAATCCAAAACTTCTTACTTGTTTTTGCAACTTTAGCTTTAGTAAGTTCTTGTAAAGACAATAATCAAAGTACTTCTGCCACAGATACCGAAGTGAAAACGGAAGTAACATCACAAAAAACAGGGCAAGCCTTTATTGAAGGAGACGTTGGTACAACCGTTTTAAGTGTCGCTATGGGTTCTAAAGACCATACAACGTTAGTAGCTGCTGTACAAGCTGCACAATTAGAAAATGCTTTAGTAAATGCAGGACCATTAATGGTGTTTGCGCCAACTAACGAAGCGTTTGCAGCTTTACCAGAAGGTACGGTTGAAAATTTATTAAAACCAGAAAACAAAGATGCTTTGGCTAATATCTTAAAGTATCATGTAACTCCTGGTAACTATTCTAAAGACTTTTTAAAGAAATTTAAAAAACTAGGACAAGCTAATAATGACTATGTAAAAGTGGAAGTTGTAGATGGAGAACCAATGATTGGAGGAGCAAAAATATTAGGAAGTGTAAAAGCTGGAAACGGAATTGTACACATCATTGATAAAGTTTTATTACCTCCAACTGATTAATTAAAACACTAACTAAAAATTTAAAAACAATGAAAAATTTACTAACATCAAGCATTGCAATGTTTGTTATCCTTTTAGGATTTACAAGTTGTAATAATGGGAATAAATCAGGGTCAAAGTCTGGTGCATTAGCAAGTAATATTGCAGAAAAAGTTTATGTTGCTCCAGGAGAGTACGATTCGCATTATGCCTTTTTATCTGGAGGTTATAGTGGTAATGTAACAGTTTACGGTTTACCTTCTGGTAGAATGTTTAAAGAAATCCCTGTATTTTCTCAATTTCCAACCTCAGGTTATGGGTATTCAGAAGAAACGAAACCAATGTTAAACACTTCTTATGGATTTATCCCTTGGGGAGATGCGCATCATCCAGATATTTCGCAATCTAAAGGAGAGTTAGATGGTCGTTGGCTATTTATAAATGAAAACAATACACCACGTATTGCAAGACTTAGTCTTACCACATTTGAAACCGAAGAAATTATAGAGGTACCAAATAGTGCAGGTAATCACAGTTCTTCTTTTGTTACTGAAAATACAGAATATGTAGTGGCAGGAACACGTTTTTCTGTTCCAATTCCGCAACGTGATATGCCAATTAAAGATTATAAAGGAAACTTTCAAGGTGCCTTATCTTTTATTAGTGTAGCACCAGAAACAGGAAACATGGATATTAAATTCCAAGTTTTAATGCCAGGATTTAACTACGATTTATCACATCCAGGACGTGGGAAATCTCATGGTTGGTTCTTCTTTACAACATATAATACAGAAGAGGCTAACACGCTTTTAGAGGTGAATGCTTCACAAAATGATAAAGATTTTATTGCAGCTATTAATTGGAAAAAAATTGAAGAATATGTAAATAATGGAGGTGGAACTATGATGCCTGCTAATTATGCACATAATGTATATGATGAGCATACACATACAGCGACATCTACTATGAAGAAAGAAGTTCGTGTTGTAAATCCAATAGAAGTTCCTGGAGCTGTTTATTTTATTCCAACACCAAAATCACCTCACGGTTGTGATGTAGATCCTTCTGGAGAATATATTGTAGGTAATGGTAAGCTATCGGCTAATTTAACGGTGCATTCGTTTACAAAAATGTTAGATGCTATTGAAAATAAAAAGTTTGCTGGTGAAGCGTACGGAATTCCAATTTTAAATTTCGAAGATGTTTTAGCTGGAGTAGTAGAACAACCAGGATTAGGACCATTACATACAGAGTTTGATGGAAAAGGAAATGCATATACTACATTCTTTATTTCTTCAGAAGTTGTAAAATGGAAATTAGGTACTTGGGAAGTTGTGGATAGAAAACCTACATATTATTCTGTTGGTCACTTAACAATTCCTGGAGGAAATTCAGGAAAACCACAAGGTAAATACATGTTTGCAATGAATAAAATAACAAAAGATCGTTATTTACCAACAGGTCCAGAAATGGAGCACTCTGCACAATTGTATGATATTTCTGGAGATAAAATGGAATTACTTTTAGATTTTCCAACACATGGAGAGCCACATTATGCTGCTGCAATGGAAGCAGGTATTATTAAAGCACAATCTCAAAAAATCTATAAGTTAGCAGATAACAAGCATCCTTATGCAGCTAAATCAGATGCAGACACTAAAGTGGTTAGAGATGGTAAAAATGTACATATCTACTTAACAACTATTAGAAGTCACTTTTCACCAGATAATATTGAAGGTATAAAAGTAGGAGACAAGGTATACTTCCACGTTACTAATTTAGAACAAGATTTTGATGTACCTCATGGATTTGCGGTAATAGGTCAAAACAATTCAGAATTACTAGTTATGCCAGGACAAACAAAAACATCTGTTTGGGAACCTAAACAAGTTGGTGTATGGCCATTTTATTGTACCGATTTCTGCTCTGCATTACACCAAGAAATGCAAGGTTATGTTAGAGTATCTGCTGCAAATTCAGACACACCAATTAAGTGGTCTCTTGGAGAAGACATTGAATAATTAATAGTAAAAGAATTAGAGAAGTTTTGTTTTAGTGTTTATTTCTCTAATTAAGGCGAGAGTTGAATTTTCGCTCTCGCCTTTCTTTTTTAAAACACTTTATTCTGTTATACAGAAACCTCACTGATTACTCTACATTAAATACAAAACATCATGAAAAAGGCTAGCATTATAATGATTATAGGTTCATTACTGTTATTAGGGCTTTTTAAATTTCCGTTATGGAATATTATGCTTGGAGCACCACAATATCCTGATCCTTTAGGAATGAATATTTATATTGATGGTATTAAAGGCGTGTCCGAATTTGATTTACAAAATATTGACGGATTAAATCACTATATTGGTATGAAAACCATACCAAAAGCAGACGAAATGTGGGAATTCTCCATGTTTCCAAAGGTTATATTTGGCATGGCTATGTTAGGTGTTATTATTGGTCTGTTGGGCTATTTTGGAAAAGTTAGTTATAAGTATTTCTTAGGCTGGTTTCTATTTATGTCCGTACTTGGTATTTTAGGTATGTACGACTTTAACAATTGGTTAGTAGATTATGGTGGAAATTTAGATCCACACGCAATCATAAAAGTAACCAATCCAGATGGTACACCAATGTCGTATAAACCACCACTAATTGGTTTTAAGAAACTATTAAACTTTGATGTAACTTCATTACCACACACGGGAGGATATCTAATGTTTGTAGGAATGTCTTTAACACTTGTTGCTTTTTGGTTAGGACGAAAAACAAGTTTAAATAAAAAAACATAGTAATTTTATATTTTCAAAACACTAAAAAAATGAAAACACTAAAACACTATTCTACTTTCATATTATTTTTAAGTTTTATAAGTTGTAATGTATCTCCTAAACCCATAGAATATGGAAGCGATGGTTGTCATTTTTGTAAAATGACCATCGTAGATAAAGTGCATGCAGCAGAGTTTGTTACCAAAAAAGGTAAAGCTTACAAATTTGATGCAACAGAATGTATGGTTAATTATTTGGACGAGTTTGATACTTCTGAAATAGAATTATACCTAACAAATTATTTTTCAAAACCAGAAACTTTTACAGATGCTACAAAAGCAACGTATTTAATAAGTAAAAAGATTCCTAGTCCAATGGGAGCATTTTTAACCGCTTTTAAAGATCGTTCACAAGCAGAAAAAATACAAACAGAAAAGGGTGGAGAATTATACTCTTGGACAGAGCTACTAGATCATTTAAAAAACTAGTCTCATGAAAAACCGAATCCTTTTTTTTATAGCCATTTTTATGGCTTGGTCAAGTATTGCTCAAACTATAACTGTTTGCAAAACGTGTACTGTTTCTTCAATTCAAAGTGCTATAACGCAAGCCAAAGATTTTGATACCATAATAATTAAAAAAGGAACCTACAAAGAACATGCGATTATAGTGGATAAACCACTTACTATAATTGGTGAAAAATATCCAGTCATTGATGGGGAATTAAAAGGAGAGATAATTACCATAATTTCAGATGATGTAACCGTTGACGGATTATTCATTATAAATGTAGGTACCAGTTATACCGAAGACTATGCTGCTATTCGCGTAAAAAACAGCAAAAATTTTGTGATTCAGAACTTAGTTTTAGAAAAGCTTTTCTTCGGAATTTATATCGAAAAATCAAGAGATGGTAAAGTCTATCATAATAAGATTATTGGGGATGCCGTGGAAGAATACAATTCCGGAAATGGAATTCAACTTTGGTATAGTAAAAACGTAGAAATTGAACACAATTTTGTGCAACATGTTCGAGACGGAATTTATTTAGAATTCTCTGATGATTGTCTTATTAAGAATAATGTTAGTACTTTAAATGTACGTTACGGATTGCATTTTATGTTCTCTAATGACGATATCTACCAAGACAATACTTTTGAAAACAATGGTGCAGGAGTAGCGGTTATGTTTTCCAAACGTATAAAAATGTACAATAACCTTTTTAAAGAAAATTGGGGAACCGCATCGTATGGTATGTTACTTAAAGAAATTAATGATGCCGAAATTATTGGTAATACCTTTGAAGATAACACCATTGGCATCAACATAGAAGGTTCTAATCGAATTATCTATAAACACAATAATTTTTCAAATAATGGTTGGGCAATTAAAGTAAAAGGAGCCTGTTACACCAATACGTTTACCGAAAATAATTTTTTATACAACTCTTTTGATATTGCGTACAATAGTAATGTAAATGATAATATTTTTGATAAGAATTTTTGGTCTAATTACACCGGTTACGATCTCGATAAAAATGGCGTAGGAGATATTCCTTTTAGACCTGTAAAACTGTTCTCATATATTGTAAACCGCACACCAGAAACTATTATTTTATTGCGTAGTATGTTTATAGATATTATTGATTTTTCTGAAAAAGTATCCCCAGTATTTACACCAGATGATTTATTAGACAACAATCCACTAATTAAAAAATTAACATGGTAACCATTCATAATTTACATAAAAAATTCGGCAAAAACCAGGTCTTAAGTGGTGTGGATTTAAATATCCATGAAGGTGGTATTTTTGCTATTCTAGGACCAAATGGCTCAGGTAAAACCACATTAATTAAATCGGTTTTAGGTATGGTTATTCCTAATAAAGGAGATATAACAGTACTTGGAGAAAACATTAAGAAAAACTCGGATTACAGACATAAAATTGATTATTTACCGCAAATAGCCAACTTTCCTAGTAATTTAAAAGTGAAGGAATTAATTAAAATGATTAAAGATTTACGTAAACCTACAGACGAAGATCAACGTTTAATAGAATTGTTTCGATTAGAACCTTTTTTAGATAAAAAATTAGGAAACCTTTCTGGAGGAACAAAACAAAAAGTGAACCTCGTTTTAACGTTCATGTTTAATAGTCCGTTAATTATTTTAGATGAGCCAACAACCGGTTTAGATCCAATTTCTCTAATCCGTTTAAAAGATTTAATTAAAGCCGAAAAAGCCAAAGGAAAAACAATACTTATTACTTCTCATATCATGAGTTTTGTGGAAGAAATATCCGATGAAATAGTATTTATTCTGGAAGGGAAAATTTACTTTAAAGGACCAATATCCGAATTAAAAACCAAGACCAATCAACCCGATTTCGAACATGCAATTGCGTCTATATTAACAGATAATCATGCTTAAAATATTAAAATATAGTTTTTTCGATTTAATGCGTAGTCGTTGGAGTTACGTCTACTTTGCATTCTATTTATTGCTTGGTGTTGTTCTACTATTTTTAAACAACGACTTATCTAAAGCAGTAATTACTTTAATGAATGTTATTATTGTCTTAGTACCTTTAATAGGAACCATTTTTGGTGTCATGTATTATTATAATTCCCAGGAATTTACAGAGCTCCTTTTAGCACAACCCATAAAAAGATCGTCTATATTTTTAGGACAATATTTGGGTGTAGCATTATCGCTTTCTATGAGTTTAATTCTAGGTTTAGGTATTCCGTTTGTCTTTTATGGTTTGTTTGAAAGTAGTGCTATTTGGGACTTTTCATTGTTACTAATTACAGGAACCTTTTTAACTTTAATCTTTACGGCATTAGCTTTTAATATTGCCCTTTCCAACGAAAATAAAATTAAAGGTTTTGGTTATGCTATCTTACTTTGGTTGTTTCTTGCTGTCATTTATGACGGACTATTTTTAATGACATTAATTATGTTTGAAGATTATCCACTAGACAAATTATCCTTAATTGGAACCATGTTAAATCCAATAGATTTATCCAGAACACTTATATTATTAAAGCTAGATATTTCTGCATTGTTAGGATACACAGGAGCTGTTTTTAAACAATTCTTTGGTACAAGTTTCGGACTTGTTGTATCTTTCTTTATGTTAACCGTTTGGGTTATATTACCCGTTTTAAGAATCGTTTTTAAAGCGAAGAAAAAAGACTTTTAAGTCTATTATTGGCAATTAAATAATATAAATTATGAAGGTGAAAATTGTAATAATACTTCTTTTAGCATTTGTCTTTGGTTGTAATACCGAAAATAAAAAGGGACAAACTAAAACGAAGGAAACCAAAGAAATTTCATTATTAGATACTTTGCAACTAAGATTGAATCATGGTAACAAATGGCTTGCTAACCCAGAAACCCAAGGAGGCGTTGTAAAAATGAATGCTATGATTGAAGCGTTTAAAACCGAAACAAACAAAGATTACAATGCTTTGGGTAAAAAGCTAGCTAAACAAACCAGTTATATTATTAAAAACTGCAGTATGGTTGGTGAACCTCATGATCAATTGCATGTAGTTTTAGTTCCTATGCTAGATGAAATTTCTAACTTAAAAGAGGCTAAAAATAATACAGAAGGAGAAGCTGCTTTAACAAAACTAGAAGGTTTAATTAAAGACTATTTTATTTATTTTAAATTGTAATTAATTCCTTTTAAGGATGTAATACCAGTATTGGTTTACTTATTTTAGAAAGGTTAATCTTCGTGTTTGCTTTAGAAAAGAAATGCTCTAAAAATCTTTCATTTTTAACAAATAACGCCAAGAAATCTATGGTGTTTGTTTGCATATAACTAGATATGGCAAAATCCATAGGTACATCATTTACTACATGATAGCTACAATCAAAAAGGGCTAAATTAGATAGGTCTTCTTGCTCTAATTTTGGGTTTTCTTTATTCGGATTCACTCTTAAAACATCTAGATGTAATTTGTAGGTTTCTATAAATCCTAATAATTCTATAAATTGTTTTCCACCAATTGCATCATGAGGATCTAATGGTAATAATAATTTTTTAACTGGTGTAAAAGTATACCCTTCAGGAATAATTAGTGTTTTGCAGTGTACTTTTCTAACGACGTTAATTGTATTGCTTCCTAAAAAAACTTCTTTAACACCTGAAGCACCATTGGTTCCCATAACAATAAAATCTATTTTATGGTTTGTGATAGCCTGATTTATAGCATCAATAAAAACATCAAAATCTATAATCGTTTCAAAACTATAATTCGCATTTCTAAAAGTGCTTTTTAAATTTTCAACAAGTGCTTCTAGTTTTTCTTTAGGTTCTTTAGTGATAGACTCGTAAATACTTTCTTTTGGAGAATTCATTAAATCATCCGATGTAAAACTTCCTATTTTATGTATGTGCATAATATGAAAGGTGCATTTTTCATTTTTAAAAAAGTGCATCGCATAATGTATTGCATTTTCTGAATTAGTAGAAAAATCCGATAGTAATAGTATGTTTTTCATGATGTTTAGTATTTATTTTTAAAGATATTATAAATATAGATTAAGTAATATGACTTAAATCAGCTTTGTGATTTATTGGTAACTAACTGATTTGTAACCTGAATTATCTAACTTTTATTACGTAATTTAAGGTGTAAAATTTAAAGAGGACAAAAAAGTCTTTTTTGTGATATTTATCATGTTTTGAGATTAAACTTTACTTTAATTTCGCCTAATAAATTAAAACTAACTAATATGAAAACAATACTAAAATTAATGATGCTTATTTTAACACTAACCATGGTTAGTTGCTTTAATAACAAAGAAACAGAATATGCAAATACAGAAGATATTCCTGTGAATAGAGAAATGCTAGCAGAATTAACTTCGCCACCACACCTACCAACTCCAGTGGGAAGACGTAAAGCAAAAAAACTTATCGTTAAAATGGAAATCCTTGAAAAAGTAGGAGAAATGACAGATGGAGTAGAATATATGTATTGGACGTTTGGCGGAACAGTACCTGGTAGCTTTATAAGAACTAGAGTAGGTGATGAGGTAGAGTTTCACTTGCAAAATCATCCAGATAACAAACTGCCACATAATATAGATATGCATGCAGTTACAGGTCCTGGAGGAGGAGCAGAATCTTCTTTTGTAGCTCCCGGACATGAAAAAGTGTTTTCTTTTAAAACCTTAAATCCAGGATTGTACGTTTACCATTGTGCAACAGCTCCAGTAGGAATGCATATTGCTAACGGAATGTATGGATTAATTTTAGTAGAACCAGAAGGCGGTTTACCTCCAGTAGATAAAGAATACTACATCATGCAAGGAGATTTCTATACTAAAGGTGCAAATGGAGAACGTGGTTTACAACCTTTTGATATGCAAAAAGCAGTAGATGAAAAAGCAGATTATGTAGTATTTAATGGTAAAGTTGGAGCACTTACAGGAGATAATGCAATTACTGCAAAAGTAGGAGAAACGGTAAGATTGTTTGTCGGTAATGGCGGACCTGGTCTAGTATCTTCTTTTCATGTTATTGGTGAGATTTTCGACAGAGTACATGTAGAAGGTGGCGATTTAATTAATGAAAATGTACAAACTACTTTGATTCCTGCTGGTGGTGCAGCAATGGTAGAATTTCGTGTCGATGTACCTGGAACTTTTATTATAGTAGATCACTCTATATTTAGAGCCTTTAATAAAGGTGCTTTAGGAATGCTTAAAGTAGAAGGTGAAGAAAACAAGAAAATATATTCTGGTGAAATTAGAGATGATATTTATTTACCAGAAGGTCCTGGAATTCAAAGTATGCCAACTACAGACGAAGTGGTTGCATCAGAAATTCCAGCAAAATCTTTTGAAGAGCAAATGGAATTTGGTAAAAATGCATATATGCAAACCTGTTTTGCTTGTCATCAAGCAGAAGGACAAGGTATTCCAAATGCGTTTCCTCCTTTAGCTAATTCCGATTATTTAAATGCAGATGTAAGTCGTGCTATCGGAATTGTTTTACGTGGAAAAACTGGCGAAATTACAGTGAATGGTGAAAAATATAACAGTGTAATGACTAGACAAATGTTATCTACAGACGAAATTGCAAATGTGATGACATACGTGTATAACAGTTGGGGAAACTCTAAAAAAGTGATTACCAAAGAAATGGTAGAAAAAGTTAAAAAAAGTAAATAATTTTTAAAATGATAAAAAGCCAAGCCTTTAGAATTTTGTTTGTTTTGTTAGTGTTTCAAACGATGCTTTATGCACAGTCTGAAGGCATGGTTTCTATTAAAGGTAGTCGGTATTTACCGCTATACGGAAGAGATTCTACAGTAGTTGCTGTTAAAGATTTTGAAATGGATGTATATCCTGTAACCAATTCTCAATTTGAAGATTTTGTGAAAAAATATCCGAAATGGCAAAAATCGAATGTCATTAGTTTATTTGCAGATAAAGGATATTTAGTGAATTGGAAATCTGATACGGAACTAAAAGATTCTGAAAAACCTAACAGTCCAGTTACTTATGTGTCTTGGTTTGCAGCCAAAGACTATTGCGAATGCCAAGGGAAACGCTTACCAACGATAGATGAATGGGAATATGTGGCAATGGCAGACAAAACCACAAAAGATGCAAGGAGTAAACCCGAATATAATGCCGAAATTCTTGCTTGGTATGAAGCACCAAGAACCAATGAAAATACGATTGGACTCCATCCTGAAAATTTTTGGGGAGTTCATGATTTACATGGTTTGGTTTGGGAATGGACGCTGGATTTTAATTCGGTTTTAATTTCTGGAGAATCGAGAAAAGATGTAGATAAAGACAATAATTTGTTCTGCGGAAGTGCTGCCGTTAATGCTACAGATTTAATGAACTATGCTGCTTTTATGCGCTATGCTATTCGCGGAAGTTTAAAAGCCAAATACTCTATGAAGAATTTAGGGTTTAGATGTGTTAAAGATATACCAAATGAATTTTAAAATTATTGATGGTAAATTTGAATAGTATTTTCTTTAGATGAGATAGAAAATATAAGCATAGCATTAGTTAAGGTTCTATTTTATATGGATATGTAAAGGAAATAGAAACGAATTTAACTCATCATTTTGAAGTTTATTTGGTATTAAAAAATGAATAAAAAATGAAACACTTAAAAATAATTTTTTCAGTCTTAATAATGACAATTGCTTTTACGGCATGCAATTCTAAAACTTCTAAAAATACTTCAGAAGCATTAGCCGTTTACCAATGTCCTATGCAATGCGAAGGCGCAAAAACCTATAGCGAATCTGGTAGTTGTCCTATTTGTAAAATGGATTTGAAACCCGTAGCGAAAGCTTCAAAAGTATTGGAAACGAATGAAATATCGGAAGCATCTATTTTCAATTTAACTTCTAAATGGAATACCGAAGAAGGTGAGGTGATTCAGCTTAAAGATCTAAAAGGAAAAACCTTAGTAATGGTCATGATTTATACTTCTTGTAAAGCTGCTTGTCCTCGTTTAGTGGCAGATATGCGAAATATTGAAGCAAAAATCCCAAAAGAAAACCTAAAAGATTTAAATTTTGTACTAATAAGTATCGATCCAGAAACCGATACACCAGAACGTTTAAAAGCATTTGCTATTGAAAATCTTATGGATGATGAACAGTGGACTTTTTTGCAGGGAACCGAAAGTGGTGTTCGCGAATTTGCTAATGTACTTGCTATGAAATACAAGCAGATTTCACCTATAGATTTTTCACACTCCAATATCATTAGCGTCTTTAATACCAAAGGCGAATTAATACACCAACAAGAAGGTTTAGGGGTAGATAATAAAGATACCGTAGATACCATTCTAGAACTTACACAATAAAATATCCTGCAAGATTTTAAAAATCTTATCGGAATAAAACAGAACTAAAAATGAAAAGTATATTAACAATCCTATGTCTAGGAGTTGTAATGACTTCATACGCACAAGAATTTGAGATTTCAACAGAATTAAGACCACGTTTTGAATATAGACATGGTTACAAAACTTTGATAGCAGATGACGTAGATGCAGCAACATTTATATCGCAACGTACACGATTAAATTTTGGTTATAAAAACGAAAAATTACAGATGTATTTAGCGTTACAAAATGTTAGAATTTGGGGTGATGTCTCTACATTATCTACTTCTGATACCAACGGAACTGCAATTCATGAAGCCTGGGCAATACTACATTTAGATCCTAAATTTTCTTTAAAATTTGGTCGTCAAGAAATTGTTTATGATGACCATAGAATCTTTGGAAATGTTGGTTGGGCACAACAAGCAAGAAGTCATGATGCATTTATTGCGACCTATAAACCAAATAAAAATAATCAATTGGATATTGGATTGGCTTTTAATGAAAATGCAGAAACTTTGTTTGAAGAGAACTATACTGTAGATAATTATAAAGCGTTTCAATATGCTTGGTATCATACGAAATGGGATGCGGTTGGATTAAGCTTTTTAATTCTCAATAACGGTTTAGCTTATGATGCAGATGACGAACAAAAAGTAGCGTATAACCAAACTATAGGTACGCATCTTACCTACAAGAAAAATAAGTTACAGGCAGATGCTTCTATGTATTTTCAAACCGGAAAAATTGCAAACACAAGTTTACATGCATATAACGTTGCTGGAAATGTATTTTATACCATTAGTGAAGCATTTAAAACTGGTCTAGGAGCAGAATACCTTTCTGGTACCGATAGTAACAGTACAGAAAACAAAATAAAATCTTTCAATCCTTTGTTTGGTACCAACCATAAATTTAATGGTTTGATGGATTATTTTTATGTAGGAAATCATATTAATTCTGTGGGATTATTAGATGTTAATGCAACTATAGCGTATCAACAAAATAAATTTTCAGCAAAATTAATTCCACATGTTTTTTCCTCGGCAGCAACTGTTGTGGATACTTCTGGAAAAGAAATGAGTGCTGTTTTAGGTACAGAGCTCGATGTAGTTTTGGGTTATAAATGGACTAAAGATGTTCAATTTCAAGCAGGATATTCACAAATGTTTGCAACAGAAACTATGGAAGTTTTAAAAGGAGGAAATAGCGATAATGCAAATAATTGGGCTTGGTTAATGATAACGGTTAATCCTAGTTTGTTTAAAACAACATTTAAAAAAGAGTAAAATAAGGTTTTGGGTTTATCACCAACTGTAACTTCAAGAGCTGTTAGATTTCTATAATCTAACAGCTCTCTGTTTTTAATCACTTCCAAAATTCATCTTCTATATTATCCTTAAAGTCTTCTGGTTGATGGATTTTTTCTATTTGAAGCATTTGTTCTTCTGTAGCTATTTTCTGTATTTCAGGAAACAAAATGCGTTCTTCAAATCGGATGTGTTGTTCTAATACTTCTTCAATTTTACCTAATGTTATGGCGTCGTCTTCGGTTTCCGCAAATAAAGCCTTTATCTGTTTATGATCTGCTAAAGCTTTTTTTACAAGTTCATTATCTTCTTCTAGAATAGTAAAAATATGTGTTTCTTCCATTTCAAAATGCGGAATTAAGTGTGTTTTAAAAAACCAATTCGCATACATTCTTATCCGTTCTGGCGCAATATTCTTGCTAAATCCAGATCTAATTTTCCAAGATAATAATAGTCCGTGATGATGTTCTCGACTTAATGGTTGTAGCGCTTTATGACGTTTTTGTGGTTTGTTTTGCATCGTATTTTGTTTTAATAATATGTAATAAAATAAAAAGAATTCCTAGTGGTAATAAAATACTAAATAGAAATAATAAAAGATAGTAATTGGTAAGCATTCCTTCTTCAAAATAAAATTTGCAACCTTGAATAAGTAATAACATTTCGGTTAATATAAAACCTAAAAGAAAACTGTAAACCCCAATATATAGCGATTTTGTAAATCGGACTAAACGCGTGTTTAATATAAACGAAAACAAGAAACCACTAATAATACCAAGCATCATTAAATGAATAAAACCAATGATAAAGTTGCGATGTTCGAATACGACTATTGAAAATTCAGGAATAAGAGTAAGTGCTTGTAAAAGTGTTTTTAGACTAAAACATACTACACTAAAAAAATAGAGATAGAGTAGTATTTTAGGCCGTTTGCTAACGTGGTCTAACAACTTAGGTTTAATTATTTTTAAAAACGTATAAAGGCTAGCTAGTTGTAAAAGAATACCAAGCGCATTAATAAATAGTAGTGCTTTATGTGGTGCAAACCATTGAATAGGTAAAGCAAAAGTTAAAATAGTAGCGGCAATTAATAGTTTGAAGAACGACCGGAATAATTTGGAATCTTCAATCTGAAGTACATGGAAAAATACAGCGATAACAGCAATCAAAAACCAACCATTAAACTGAAAATGTAAAAAGAACTGAATGGCTATTTGGTAAAAAGCAGATGCTTGTCCTAGCATGGAAACCGCTGGTCCCAAACACCAAACACCAAATGTAGAAAGCACCATAAATAGTAGCGAAGCCTTAAGGAGTTTGTTGGTTACTAACGATTTGGTTTCCTGATTTTTCCAAATGAGATAGGCAAAATAGTAACTACAAAATATATGTAAGGTAGAAAAGGAAATGGAAACTGCAGCATAACCTTGAAAAGGAAAGCTGATCATCATGCCAATAACGGCAAATTCGGTAAGCCAAAATAAACGATTATAAATAGGTTTTTTATCCGGAATAAAATAATGTACAATAAGTGTAAATAACATTAAATAAACCCAGCCTAACATGGCAACATGGGAATGTGCATGCGTTAAAAAACGATAATTTAAACCAATAGATTCTAAAACCGAAAACCGAAGCGCCAAACCCATTAGGGCAGCAATAAAGAAGTTAATTAAACAAACAAGAATGAATTTTTTTTGCATTATAATAAAAATAGTCGGTAGCTAAAGGTATGTATTAATAAAAATCCCAGAACATGTTTAAGTAAATGTTCCAGGATTTTTTAAGTACTAAAGTTACAAATTTTGAACCGCTATTAATCAAATTGTTGCTCTAGTTTTATGGCTTCAGGAAATAGAATATTGTTTTCTAAGTGTATGTGTAAATGCAAGTCTTTTTCAAATTCCTCCAGCATAGCATAAGTGACTTTGTAGGTGTTACACGCATCTGCTGGCGGGGTATAATTATCGGTAAGTTCTGCTATTTCTCTAAAGCGTTCTCCTTCGGTATCATGCTCATGCATCATCATGGCAATCGGATTTTCAACGGTTCCAAATTGTGGAGATTGTATCGCTTGATTATCTAATTTTGCTTTTACCATTCTTTTTACAAAAGGAAAGAGAATGAGCTCTTCTTTCTTCATGTGTGCAGTTAATTCGTTAGCAGAAGCAGTGAACAATTCATTTATTTTAAATAATTCTGGGTGACGCTCACCATGGACACGACAAAGTTTGTCTAAAAACTGACGTAAAACAGGGATTTTCTCTTCCACATATCTATGGTGTTTTTTTTCAATATATTCGGCTAGTAAATCTAAAGGCCAAGATTTGTAATCTATAGATGGATTTGTTGTCGTGTTTAAAACAGCCTCTAATTCTTCGGTTAACCTATTACTATCTATTCCTTTTTTCTCGCAAGCTTCTGCAATAGTTCGGTTTCCATTGCAGCAGAAATCTATCTTATATTTTGAAAAAACGGCAGCAGTTCTAAAATCTTCTGCTACAAATTCACCTATGTGTTTCTGGGTACTTTTTTGTAATGTTTCCATGATGTTTTTTTTTATTATTGGTAAAATGTATTTGCCTTTTATCTGCTTGTTTTTTTCTTTATTAAGAGCGGTAAGGCTGTTTTTATTTCGGATAAATTTATCCTATTTATATTCAAATTTTTTTAGATCTTTAAAAAGGAAGCTCCAGATTTTATGCCTAATGCAAGTTCTTCTAAATTAGTAGTTTCTAGCATATGTTTCAATTCGTCGCGTATCACTTTGAATTTATCATGCATAGGACAGGGATGATTTTCATCGCATTTCTCTAAACCTAATCCGCAACCACTATAAATTTTGTCGCCATCAATAGCTTCAACTATTTGTGTAAGTTTTATGGTTGCAATAGTATCTTTATCGATTATAAAACCGCCATAAGCACCTTTTAAAGACTTAATAATATCATGTCTAACTAATGCTTGTAAAATTTTTGCTGTAAACGCTTTGGGAGAGTTTATTTCTTCCGAAATTTCCTTAGGGGAAACCAATTTCCCTTCAAACGAATTTTTCGCAATAAAAATAGACGCTCTTATTCCATATTCACAAGCTTTCGAAAACATATAATTCTTTTTTTCTGTTACAAATATAAACAAATAATTAATTAAGATAAATTTATCCTAATTAATTATTTGTTAAAAAATCGTTTGGTATTTTTACCAAGTGATTTTCATTTTTTATAAATATTAATACTGTTGTATCAAGTATTCAATTAAATCTGTAGTGGTTACAATACCAACTAATTTATCGTCATCTACTACTGGTAAAGCATGAAATTCTTTTTTTGCGAGTATTTTAGCAACTTCTAAAATGGTTGTGTTAGAAGAAACACTTACCAAGTTTTTAGCCATTACTTGCTCAATAGTAAACATATTATATACTACAGTGTCTACATTTTGTTCGTCCTCATCTATGGCATCTGCAAAGCTAATACGTAATAAATCGGTATAACTAAGCAGCCCAATTATTTTGTCTCCGCTTACCACTGGAATATGGCGAATGTTATTTTTTTTGAATAATTTTTCTGCTATATCTAAATCATCTTTGTGATTAAGAGTGATAACATCTCTTGTCATTATTTCTGAAACTGGTGTTCTTTTCTTCATATTCTTTTGTTTTAAATTCTATATTAAAGATAGTTTAAAACGCTAAAAATAAATATGATAAAAGTCAGTTAAGGTTATTGTTTTAAATGAAAACTAAATAATTTCCAAAGCAAAAGCTTCACAAGTTTTTAAGGTGTCTTTTACATCTTCAAATGTCGTTCTTGGGTTTATTAAACACATACGTAAAACTACTTGTTTTTGTAAAATGGTAGTTACTAATAATGCTTCTCTAGAGTCTACCACTCTTTTAGAAATTTCTTGATTAATAGCATCTAACTGTTTTTCTGAATAATTTTTTCCTATGGGATTGTATCTAAAATTAATTACCGCTAATGTAGCTGGAGATACCACTTCCCAATTCGCGCTTTTTCGTAAATCGGCTTCTACTTCTTCGGCTAAATCAATAGAATAGGAAACCGCTTTTTTAAATGCGGAAAGTCCGAAGGTTTTCATAGACATATAAAACTTTAAAGCTCTAAAACGTCTTGTAAGTTGAATACCATGATCGTAAAAATTAATTTCTGATGGATTCCCTTCAATATCTCTTAAATACTCTGGTTTTTCGGTAAAAGTTTCACTTAACCATTTGTGATTTCTAACTAATAAACACCCCATTTCATAAGGTTGGTATAGCCATTTATGAGGATCTATGGCCAATGAATCTGCTTTTTCAATACCTTTTAATAATTGGCTTCCTTTTTTGGATAAGATAGCTGCGCCACCATAAGCACCATCAATATGAAACCAAAGTTTTTCGGTCTTACATATTTTAGCAATTTCATTTAAAGGATCTACAGTTCCTGTATTTGTTGTTCCAGCGGAAGCGATAATACAAAACGGTTGTAAACCTTCTAATCGATCTTTGGCAATGGCATTTTTAAGTTTATTAATGGCCATTTTAAATTCAATATCGGTAGGAATGATTCGTATTTGTTCTTTTTTAAAGCCTAAAACACGAATAGCTTTTATATTAGAAGAGTGTGCTTGATCGGAAAGGTAAATAATAGCTTTCGAAAAATCGTCGCCACAACGTTGTCTTCTTGCAGTTACTAAGGCTGTTAAGTTTGCCATAGAGCCACCACTGGTGAAAATTCCACCACCTTTTTTTGTCGGAAATTTAAAAAGTTTTAATAACCAGTGCATGGTTACAATTTCTAATTCTGCAGCAGCAGGAGAAGCAGCCCAACCTCCAGAAAATATATTGAATCCTGTGGCTAAAGTATCTGCCATAACACTAACAAAATTGCTTGGTCCCGGAACAAAAGAATAGGATTTTGGATGGGTAACAATACTACTATTTGGTAATACTTTTTCCGTAACAAAGTCTAATACTTCTTTGTAGTTGGTAGGGTCTTCTGGCGCTTCGGTTTTAAAAAGTAAATCCATTTCTTCTCTAGAAGCTAAAGAAACTGGTTTTTTAGAGTTTTCTGTATCAAAATGTTCTACAATAGTATCAATTACTTGATAACCATATTGTTTCATTTCTTCTTTACTTAATTGCAATTTATGCGAATTGTCCATGAAGGGCATTTTTGTGTTTTTATATGAATAGAAAGTACGCTTTACGAAAAGCCACTACTTTAGTGACAATCTATTGCACTAGATGCAACATCAACTATTGGAGCAGGCGAGAGGTAAGGAATACCTAAGCCTAGACCACGAAGAATAAATAATAATCCTATAATGACCACAAAAATAGGAATCCCTTTTTGAATACGTTGCTTCATTTTGGTATTTAAAAATTTACCTAAGTAAATAGCAGAAGTCATTAATGGGATGGTACCTAAACCAAACAGTGCCATATATAAACTTCCTTGCCATACATTTGGCATTGCTAAAGAAGCAAAAATGGCCATATATACTAAGCCACAAGGTAAGAAGCCGTTTAGAAAACCAATGGTTAAAAAGGTATCTGCAGTTTTCTTTTTTAAAGCTTTACCTAAAGAAGATTTTACTTTCGAGATAATTTTATAAATAGGTTTTGAGAAATTGTATTTATTGAAAGTTTGTACAGGAATGAGAACCACAACTATCATTAATACGCCAATGAAGATGGATAGTTGTTGTTGTAGTCCAAAGATGTAAAGACTTTTTCCAACCAAACCGAAAAATAAACCAATTAAGGAATATGCTAATAATCGACCAAAATGATACGTAAATATTTGTATTACTTTCTTAGTCGAATTACTTCTATCTACCGGTAGCATAAATGCAATAGGACCGCACATACCAACGCAGTGAAAGCTTCCTAGTAATCCAAATATTATGGCAGACCAAAGCATGTTTTTTTGTTTTAGTAAAGGACCTCTTTTTTGTAGAGATAATTTTTCCCGTTATATTGCCAGTCTACTTTAATGTTCCAACGACCATCTAACAAACGTTTGTCAGGTATGAGCAAATTGTGGTTTGATAGAGAAATAGGCATTTCAAAATCAAATTGTTTATTAGATGGTCTGTATAGGAACACTTTTCCTGTAATATTTTCTTTTTGAAGGTTTTCTGGAAATATAATAACAAGACCTTCTGCTGTTTTTTTCCAAGAGATATTTTCTACTAAGCTTTTAGCATTCGTTTCTTTATTAATCTCGTTTTGAAATTGTAATTCTTGTTTGTAATAATCTTCGACTACTAAATCATGGTCATAAGTACTATCTGTCATCATGGTGATAATGAAGTACATGATGAAGCTGATAAATGCTACAAATGCGATTACGATTCCTGTTCCCCAATTTATTTTCATATCTCAACTTCCCACGAAGGCAGGAATCTCCTTTTATTAATTAAACTTTCTTTTATTTCTGGGCATTACCTTCCGTTTTACTTCAGGTCAGGCTTTCACAACTCGCTCTTTTCAAGGAGCTCAAACAGATTGTTCAATCCTTAATGCGCTTCAGGAACCAAAAAAACTTTTTTTACTTATAACTTCTTGGTCCTAAAAAGTTTACAGTAGTGGTTTCAATCATTTCATCACCACTATACACCTCAATCATAAGTTTACTTTTGTCTCCTTTCAACTTACTTTTGTCAATTTCAATAAATAAGGTTCCTTCTGCTAAACCTTGTGCAGGAACTTCAAAATTTGCTGCTGTAGAAACCATTTTTATTTCCCCTTCTTGCTTTCTAAGTTTGAAGTTAATGTTTTCAATATCCTTCGTTGTTTTATTTACAAGTTTAAAGGTGAAAACGTTACTTATTATATTTTCTCCTTTATGCTCAAATAATTGCCCTGGAAGTCTTAAAACAGTAGCTTCTACATCGTTTCTTAAAAGTAGCATACCACATAATAAACCAGTAAGAATAGTAAGAACAGCAATGTATCCTTTCATTCTTGCAGTAATCTTGAATTTTTCTTTCTTTTCTATTTCATCTTCAGAAGCAAATCGTATTAATCCTTTTGGAAGGTCGATACTTTCCATAATATGATCACATTCATCAATACAAGCGGTACAGTTTACACATTCTAATTGCGTACCATTTCTAATATCGATTCCTGTCGGACAAACATTAACACACTGCATACAATCAATACAATCTCCATGTCCTAAAGCTTCTCTATCTTCGTTTTTTCTGAATTTTTTACGACCATTTTCTCCTTCACCACGTTTATGATCATAAGCAACTACTATCGATTTATTATCTAGTAATACACTTTGTAATCTACCATACGGACAAGCAATAATACATACTTGTTCTCTAAACCAAGCGAAAACAAAATAGAAGACAGCAGTAAAAATAATAAGTGGAAAAAGAGTACCTAAATGATCTAACGGATTACCAGTTATATATTTTATAAGTTTATCACTTCCTATTAAATAGGCTAAAAACACATTTGCAATAACAAATGATATCATTAGGAAGATAAACCATTTTAATGCACGTTTTTTAATTTTTTCGGCATTCCATTCTTGCTTATCTAGTTTACGTTGTTTGTTTCTATCCCCATCAATCCAATATTCAATGCGTCTAAAAACCATTTCCATAAAAATGGTTTGCGGGCAAATCCAACCACAAAAAACACGTCCGAAACTCACGGTAAATAAAGCGATAAACACAATACCAATGAGCATAGACATTACAAATAAGTAAAAATCTTGTGGCCAAAACGGTAAACCAAAAATATTGAAACGACGTTCTAAAATATTAAATAATAAAAACTGGTTTCCATTTATTTTTATAAAAGGAGCAGCAATAAGAAAAATAAGTAAACCATAGCTCACTATTTTTCGCTTGTTATAATATTTACCACTAGGTTTTTTGGGGTATACCCAAGCACGGCCACCTTCTTCATTGATGGTACCAATGGTGTCTCTAAAAGATTCGTTTTGCGGTGTTTCCAAAATCTATTTTATTTAGATCTATTCGATTTTAAAACCGGATAGATCATGTTCAAAATGTTTTATTCTTTTGTAGTTTCTTCCCAGATATCTCCTTCAGCAGATTTAGGTTCGGCAGGAGTGGTACCTTGAAATTGTAGTACATAACTTGCTACTTGCGCAATTTCTGCAGGTTTTAAACTTTGTTTCCAAGCAATCATTCCTTTACCATCACGTCCACCTTCGGTAACCGTTCTAAAGACATTTTTAATGCCTCCACCTAATATCCAGTTCTTGTCGGTTAGGTTAGGTCCAATTCCACCACCACCATCAGCTTTATGACAAGCAACACAGTTTTCGGTGAATATTTTTTTACCATTATTTAAGTCGGAAGCATCCGTTAATAATTCAACGGTATTAAAATCGACTAAATCTTTAGCTGTTTTTTTGTATTCTTCAATATCAATTTTTGCTTGCGCATATTCCGCATCTAATTCCATATACTGGTTTTCACCATTAAAAACATGGAATCTTACTAAATACACCACAGCAAATATTATAGAAATATAAAAACTGTAAATCCACCAAGGCGGAAGATCATTATCTAGCTCTTTAATACCATCGTAATTATGATCTAGAATAATTTCGTGTTCTTCTTGTATTGGTTTAGCACCTAATAATTTGGTGTAGGTTTTATTTACCCAAGTAACAAGTTTCGATGTTTTTACTTTTTCTGCATCATATCTAGCTTTTCCTTCTTCGTCTAAACTTTGATATAGAATATTAGCCATAGAACCTACTATAGCTTCTGTAGCAATTAATATTAGTAAAACGAGTAGTAAGAATACCATAATGATTGGTTTCTCTATAAATGCTGGCTTGGAACCAGAATCGACAAAAAATTCTACAATGCCTAAAATGATAAAAAATAGGACTGGTATCTTAAGCCAAGACGGAAATAAATTTCTCATAATTCGGATTGGTTTTGGTTATCTAATTCTAATGGTAAATTACTTACACTTTCTATATATTCTTTTTTTGCTGTAAATACCCATAAAAATAGGACTACAAAAAAACCGAAGAATATAAGTAAGGATATAATTGGATATACTTCAATTCCATCCATACTATCCATATAGTTTTTTACAAATTTTAACATAATTCTAGTTTTGAGTGGTTTCTAAATCTTTCACTTTTATATCTGTACCCAAACGTTGTAAATAAGCGATAACAGCTACAATTTCACGATTACGCATTTCTATAAATTCTGCACCTCCAGCTGCTTTATCTGCTTCGTAGGTTTCGGCAAAATCAGGATCTGCATATAGGTTTTTTTCAATTTGTGTACCTTGCTCTAACATGGCTTGCTGTGCATTATTAATTTCTTCTTCTGAATAAGGAACGCCCAAAGAAACCATTGCTTTCATTTTCTTCTCTGTAAGTGATTTGTCTAGTTCATCTCTAACAATCCATTTATACGATGGCATAATAGAACCTGAAGACGTACTTTGTGGATCATACATGTGGTTTAAGTGCCAGTTGTCTGAATATTTCCCTCCAATACGATGTAAATCTGGACCAGTTCTTTTAGATCCCCATAAGAATGGATGATCATAAACATATTCTCCTGCTTTCGAGTATTCTCCGTAACGTTCTACTTCAGATCTAAACGGACGAATCATTTGAGAGTGACATCCAACACAACCTTCACGAATGTAAATATCACGACCTTCTAATTCTAAAGGCGTGTAAGGTTTTACACTTGCAATAGTAGGTATATTCGATTTTACCATGATAGTTGGTACTATTTGTACAATACCACCAATTAAGATAGCAATAGTTGCACCAATAGTTAATTTAATAGGCTTACGTTCTAACCAAGTATGCCATCCTTCGCCAGCAGTACGTTTTTTAGAAACATGTTGTAATGCAGGAGCTTCCGCTAATTCGTCTTCTACTTTACTTCCTTGTCTTATTGTAACATAAACGTTATACACAAGAATTAACATTCCTGCAATATATAGCGTTCCACCAACAGCACGCATGTAGTACATTGGCATAATTTCGGTAACGGTTTCTAAGAAGTTACCATACATTAAAGTCCCGTCTGGATTAAACTGTTTCCACATACTTGCTTGTGTAAATCCAGCAACGTAAAGTGGTAATGCGTAAAATATAATTCCTAAAGTACCAATCCAGAAATGCAAGTTAGCAAGTCCGATAGAATATAACTTCGTTTTAAATAATCTAGGCACTAAATAATAGATCATACCAAAGGCTAAGAAACCATTCCAAGCTAAAGCACCAACGTGTACGTGCGCAATAATCCAATCGGTAAAGTGACCAATGGCATTTACATTTTTAAGGGAAAGTAAAGGCCCTTCAAAAGTTGCCATACCATAACCAGTAAGAGCAACCACCATAAATTTTAAAACAGGATCTGTACGTACTTTATCCCAAGCACCACGAAGTGTTAGTAGTCCGTTTATCATTCCTCCCCAAGAAGGCATTAATAACATTACAGAAAATGCTACACCAAGATTTTGTGCCCATTCTGGTAAAGCGGTATATAGTAAATGGTGTGGTCCAGCCCAAATATAAATAAAGATTAAAGACCAAAAGTGAATGATAGAAAGTCTATAGGAGTAAACAGGTCTATTTGCAGCTTTAGGTACAAAATAATACATCAATCCTAAGAAAGGTGTTGTTAAAAAGAATGCTACGGCATTATGTCCGTACCACCATTGCACCAATGCATCTTGAACTCCTGCATATACCGAGTAACTTTTCATAGCACTAACTGGAAGTTCTAAACTATTAAAAATGTGCAATACAGCAACCGTTACAAAAGTGGCAATGTAAAACCAAATAGCAACGTATAAATGACGTTGTCTTCTTTTAATCATGGTACCAATTAAATTGATTCCAAATACCACCCAAATTACAGCAATTAGAATATCAAAAGGCCACTCTAATTCTGCATATTCTTTAGATGTGGTGTATCCTAAAGGAAGTGTTATTGCAGCGCCAACAATCATTAATTGCCAACCCCAAAAATTAATTTTACTTAGTAAATCACTAAACATTCTCGCTTTAAGAAGACGTTGTGTAGAATAATATACACCGGCAAAAATCGCATTACCAACAAAGGCAAAGATTACTGCGTTGGTATGTAATGGTCTTAAACGACCAAAGCTTAACCACGAAATACCTTCGGTATAATTGGGGAAAATGAAAAGGAAAGCTAGCATTAAGCCGACTGTCATACCTACAACTCCCCAAAGAATGGTAGCGTAAAGGAAATTTTTAACGATCTTGTTATCGTAATAGAATTGTTCTTTTTCCATAATAAATAATTAATTAGTCTTTTTAGTTTTTATAGTTGGTTTTGGTTTCTCTTTAACAAGTTCATCTTCAAAAAGCATTCTAACAGAAGGGGTATAGCTATCATCAAATTGACCACTTTTTACCGCATAAATAAAAGCTGCAAAAAAACCGATTGCAACTATAATGCTGATAGTCAATAAAATATAAATAACACTCATACCTATTTGAAGTTATGGTTCAAAATTACATGTAAACCGTTTTTTAAAACATGATTTTTATCATGTTTAGTTATTTGTATTCATTCTAATTTCTTGCCAATTTTCTACCTAAAATATTTGTAGCAATGGTTGTAAACACTACGATACTAATGGAACTTAAAGGCATTAAAATGGCGGCAACTACTGGGGCTAATTGTCCAGTTACTGCAAAGTACAAACCTATTACGTTATATACAAATGAAAGTACAAAACTCCATTTAATAATTTGTATTGCACTTTTTGATACTTTGATATATTTGTACAGTTGATTGAATTTGGAAGCATCTAAAATAGCATCACAAGCAGGAGAGAAGACGTTTACGTTTTCCGACAATGCAATACCAACATTACTTTGTGCTAATGCTCCAGCATCATTTAAACCATCTCCAATCATGAGTACTTTTGCACCTTCGGTTTGATGGTATTTGATGTATTCTAATTTGTCATCTGGTTTCTGATTGAAAATTAACTTCGTTTTACTTGGAAGTATTTTTTTTAAATTTTCCAATTCTCCTTCATTATCCCCAGAAAGGATTACCAAATCATATTGTTTTTTTAACTTATTGAAGAGTTTCGACAACCCTTTTCTATAGCTATTATAAAAAGTATATTTTCCTTTATAAATATTGTTAGTACTAATATGAACCGCTGTATTTAAAACGGAAGCTTCTGAAGAACCCACAAAACTAGCAGAGCCAATTTTTATGTTTTCGTTATTATGGGAAGCTTCAATACCTTTACCTAAATGCTCTTCAAAATGATTTAAGGTAATGATATTGTTTTCATCTAAAATATCATAGAGCGTTCTACTTAGTGGATGATTAGAACCACGGAGCGTATTTTTTAGTAAGATGCCTTCGGAAGTAGAAAGCGTTTCCCCTTCATAGGTTGCTGTACTTTGTTTGTTGGAAGTAATCGTTCCTGTTTTGTCAAAAATAATCGTGTTTATAGCAGCTAACTGTTCTATAACCGAAGCATTTTTAACATAGAATTTTTGCTTTCCAAAGATGCGAAGTAAATTTCCGAAGGTAAAAGGAGCAGAGAGCGCAATGGCACACGGACACGCAATAATAAGTACAGCAGTAAAAACATTCATGGCTTTCGATGCATCTACAAATAACCAAAAAGTGGTTGCTATAAAAGCAATGCTTAAAACGGCAAAGGTGAACTTTTTACTTATTTTATTCGTTAAGGTTGTAAAGCCGTCTTCCTTATTTTTACTGAATACATCATTACTCCATAGTTGCGTGAGGTAACTTTGTTCTACCGATTTCAAGGCTTCCATTTCTATCACTCCAGCGGTTTGTTTTCCTCCTGCAAATAGCTTATCACCAGAATTTTTACTAACGTTTTCCGATTCTCCAGTTACAAAACTGTAATCAATTCGTGCTTTTCCGTTAATGAGAATACCATCTACAGGTATTAACTCTTCGTTTCTAATCAGTAATCGGTCTCCTTTTTTAATTTCGTAAACTTGAATTGGAGTTTCGCCTTCTTCCGAAGAAATTTTAGTTATTGCAATTGGGAAATACGATTTATAATCCCGCTCAAACGAAAGGAAGGAATATGTTTTTTGCTGAAAGAACTTTCCGAGTAATAAAAAGAAAACCAAACCCGTTAAACTATCAAAAAAACCGGATCCTAAATCGAAAATGATTTCTATAGTACTTCGAATAAATAAAACCGAAATCCCTAAAACTATTGGTACATCTATATTTAAAAGTTTAGCACGTAAACCTTTGAACGCCGAAACAAAATAATCTTGTGCTGCATAAAAAACGACAGGAAGTGAAAAGGCAAACATGAGCCAACGAAACAAGTGCTTGTATTGTTCTAACCAGAATTCACCAACTTCAAAATACTCCGGAAAGGAAAGAAACATCACATTACCAAATGCAAAACCAGCAATACCTAATTTGTAAATTAGTGTTCTGTTAATATGTTCTTTTCCTGTTTTAAAATCGTCTAAAGAAATATAGGGTTCATAGCCAATACTACTTAAAAGTATCACAATTTCTTTAAGCGATGTTTTTTCAGTATCGTAAGTAACACGAACGGTTTTCTTACCAAAATTAACTTGTGAGGTGGATATCCCTGGATTTAATTTATTTCCATTTTCTAGAATCCAAATACAAGAACTACAATGAATATGCGGAATATAGAGGGTAACAATTTGGGTGTTGCCATCGTTAAATTCGGTTAGTTTTTCAATAATATTTTCTTGGGAAAGGAAATCGTATTTACCTTGAATTTCTTTAGGAATTGCTCCAGGAGAAGACTGTAAATCATAGTAACAGGTTAAATCGTTTTCTGAGAAAATCTCATAAACGGTTTTGCAACCATTACAACAAAACGTTTTTTCGTTAAATTGAATAACGGTTGTATCACAATCATCGCCACAATGAAAGCAAGTAGACTTGTCCATATTTTTTTTGCTCATTTATACCTGTAACAAAAGTCACTAAACATGTGCTAATATACTATGATATTTGTCATGTTTTAATTAATTTCGCCAAATATTAAAAGTAGGTATGAGTAATTGTGAACAGTGTATTGTAAGACAGTTTAATGCTTTAAAAACGCTATCCAAAGACGAATTGGTACGAGTTTCTAATTGTAAAACTTCTAGAACGATTAAAAAAGGAGAAACTATTTTTGAAGAGGGAGAGATAATAAATGGTGTTTACTGTATTAAAGATGGTATTTGTAAACTATCTAAATTGAGTCCCAACGGAAGAGATCAAATAGTAAAACTTGTGGTTAAAGGCGATTTATTAGGCCAACGTTCTTTAATTGGTAATGAATCCGCAAATTTAAGCGCTGTAGCACTTAATGATATGGAGGTTTGTTTTATTCCTAAAAAGGAAATTGTTGATGATTTAAGTAAGAATCCAGAATTTTGTCATTCTATGTTAGAGCAAATGGCAAAAGATTTAAGAGAGTCTGATAATATTATAGTAAATATGGCTCAGAAATCTGTGAAACACAGAATCGCAGATATTCTCATTTATATACATGAAAGTTTTGGGATTAATGAAACCGGATTTTTAGCCATTAATTTTTCAAGAGATGACTATGCTAATTTGGTTGGTACTGCTACAGAATCTGCTATTCGGATTCTGTCTCAATTCAAAAAAGAAGGATTAATTTCTACATCAGGAAAAATGATTAAAATTGAAAATCTTCAAAAATTAAAATCTGTAGAGTAATTTTATTATAGATTTAATATTCTTCCATTAAAAAAGCAGTATTTTTATGCTGCAATGAAAAATGAAAATATACACAGAAAAGGCTTTGTATTTAAAACATACGAAGCACCTTCACAATCCCCTTTCGAGAAGCTTTTTGATATATTTAAAGAGTTAATTACACATACTTCTGGAGATTTTGACGAAGCTATAAGTTGGCTTCGCGAATTAGATAAAGAGTATGAGTTAACTACTGCCGAATATACCATAGACGACTTTATTGAAGACCTGAAAGATAAAGGGTATATACGTGAAGAAATTAAACCGGATGGTAAAAAAGGGAATGCTATTACAGCAAAAACCGAACGTGCTATTAGGCAATCTGCATTAGATCAAATATTCGGGAATATAAAACGAAGCGGTTCTGGAAATCATAAAAGTAAAGGTGCCGGAATAGGAGATGAGCATACCGGCGATTTTAGAAATTACCAGTTTGGCGATAGCTTAGATAAAGTGTCTATGACCGAAAGTTTGCGAAACGCACAAATTAATCATGGTATTGGCGATTTTAATCTAACCGAAGACGATTTGGTGGTGGAAGAGACCACGCATAAATCGCAAATGAGCACGGTATTAATGATTGATATTAGCCACTCTATGATTTTGTATGGCGAAGATAGAATTACTCCTGCCAAAAAAGTAGCAATGGCTTTAGCCGAATTAATTACCACACGCTATCCAAAAGATACCTTAGATATTTTAGTTTTTGGAAACGATGCTTGGCCTATTAAAATTAAAGATTTGCCCTATTTAAATGTTGGTCCATACCATACCAATACCGTTGCAGGATTAAAGTTGGCAATGGATTTATTACGAAGAAAACGAAATACCAACAAGCAGATTTTTATGATAACCGATGGAAAACCGAGTTGCTTGAAAATGCCTGACGGAACGTATTATAAGGACAGTAACGGATTGAATCCGTATATCACCAATAAATGCTATGCACAAGCGCAACAGGCTAGAAAATTACATATTCCTATTACCACTTTTATGATTGCGCAAGATCCGTATTTAATGCAATTTGTAGAAGAATTTACGCATGCCAATCAAGGGAAAGCATTTTATACCGGATTGAAAGGTTTAGGGGAAATGATTTTTGAAGATTACGAAACCAATAGGAAGAAAAGAATTAAAGGCTAATTAACTAACTGTTAAATAAGAAGTAGCTCTCCTCTTATTTTAAGAGGAGAATGTATTTTGAGTTTCATTAAAGAAAATCAAAAGAAAGAGGAGTTAAAAAAGAATAAAAAAAAATATGGAAATAAAAGATATAAATACTTTAGGCGAATTAAAAAACGCTGGATATAATAGCAGATCGATTAAAGACGAACTAAGAGATAATTTAATTGAAAAAATAAAGAATAAAACAACCGTTTTTGAAGGAGTGCATGGTTATGAAAATACCGTGATTCCGGAATTAGAACGTGCTATTTTATCCAGACATAATATTAACTTTTTAGGATTACGCGGACAAGCAAAAACACGTTTAGCACGTTTAATGCTGAATTTGTTAGACGAATATATTCCTGTGGTGGAAGGATCTGAAATTAATGACGATCCGTTGCAGCCAATTTCTAGGTATGCTATAGAATTGATTAAAGAAAAAGGAGAGGATACGCCAATTACTTGGATACATAGAAGTGAACGTTTTGCAGAAAAACTAGCAACTCCAGATGTAACTGTTGCAGATATTATTGGTGATGTAGATCCAATAAAAGCAGCGAATTTAAAGTTGAGTTATGCCGATGATCGTGTGATTCATTACGGAATGATACCAAGAGCAAACCGTTGTATTTTTGTGATTAATGAATTACCAGATTTACAAGCTAGAATTCAAGTGGCTTTATTTAATATTTTACAAGAAGGCGATATTCAAATTCGTGGATTCAAATTGCGTTTGCCTTTAGATATGCAGTTTATATTTACTGCAAATCCAGAAGATTATACCAACAGAGGAAGTATTGTAACCCCTTTAAAAGATAGAATTGGATCGCAAATATTAACGCATTATCCAACAGATATTGAAACTGCAAAAACCATTACACAGCAAGAAGCAAAATCGGATGCAAGACAAAAAGAAAGTATCCACGTACCAGAATTAGCAAAAGACTTGTTGGAGCAAATTGTGTTTGAAGCTAGAGAAAGTGATTTTATAGACGAAAAAAGTGGTGTTAGTGCACGATTAAGTATTACTGCTTTCGAGAATTTATTAAGTACAGCAGAATTGCGTTCGCTAAAATCAGGAGATGAAACTACAACCGTAAGATTATCCGACTTTTTAGGGATCATTCCAGCAATTACTGGTAAAGTGGAATTGGTATATGAAGGAGAACAGGAAGGAGCTGCACAAGTGGCTTATAATTTAATTGGTGAAGCAGTAAAAAGTTTGTTCCCTGAATTTTTCCCTGAGATTGAAAAACTAAGAAAACAAGAAGATGAAAGTCCGTATGACGCTATTATTTCGTGGTTTTTTAATAATTCGGAAGGATTTGAATTACTAGATAGCCTAAGAGATAAAGAATATAATAATCTACTAAACGCCGTTTCTCCTTTAGATGATTTGTTAGCAGAGCACCAACCAAAATTATCGAAACAAGAAAGTTATTTTGTGAAAGAGTTTGTGCTTTGGGCTTTGGTAGAGTTCAAGCAATTAAGTAAACATAGGTTTACTGAAGGGATTCAATTTAAAGATCCGTATGGGAGTTTTCTAAGTGGTATTTAATTTAAAAACCTTTGAAATATTAGCTTTTAAAGGTTTTTGAAACTGTCCTTTCCGTGAAAATGGGAATCTAAATAATATTGTTTACCACGTATCTCGAGATTTAATATTAGCATCGCAGCGTTTAATAATCTCTGCGATTCTTTTTTGTTTTGTAGCCTCACGTTTGGCGCTGTGCAACCAATACAAGTAATGCTTTCTGTAAGAAGGAGCGAAGTTGTTAAAATTGTCAAAAGCTTTTGGGTTTTTATTAAAAGCAATTTGTAATGCTTCCGGAATGATTCCTTTCTCCACAGTATCTAAAGCGGTCCAGCTCCCATTTTTCTTTCCTGTTTTTATAATTTCTAATCCTTTGGGATGCATTAAATCTTCCGCTAGTAAATCTTTAATATGCCTTTTGTTTAAAGCACTCCAAACACTTTTAGGGTTTCGTTTGCAAAAATATTGTCTTCGTTTTCCGTCTCCTAAACTTTTTACCGTACTATCAATCCAACCATAGCATAAAGCAACTCTAACCGCTTCTTCCCAACGCATACTTTCGTTTTTATGGTCTACTTTGTAAAAGATAAGATAGATGCCATTATCACTATCGTGATTAATGTGTAGCCATTCGCGCCATTCGTTATCCGATTTAAAATATAGTTCTGCTAATTCCATTACTATTAAAGTTTGCTAGATTTTACATAAAAATCCTCGTCTATTTGAATGTCTTTATTTTTAATCGCTGTTTTTTTCCATATACTATTAGGAAAAATCCATTGTTCTTTTTCATCGATGGTTACTTGAATTGGCATATCAAAATCGGCAACAATATTTGTCCATCTATATTTTAGTTGGTTATTTTTAATTTCATATTCTAAGGTAGGAATTCTAGTGTCTCTTAAATACTGATTGAAAAATGCGGTTAAATCTATTCCAGACTGTTCACTAATATAATTCTCTACTTGTTGTGTAGTAACCGTTTGGTGGTAAAATGTTTTGTTTAGTCCGCGTAGAATTTGTCGCCATTTTTCATCGTCTTCAATAAGCTGACGTAAGGTATGTAACATGTTTCCACCTTTACTGTACATATCACTAGAACCTTCATTGTTTACATTATAAGCACCAATTATAGGTTTATCATTTCTAATGCCTTTACGTGTTCCTATAACATATTTTGCTGAAGATTCTTTTCCGTAATAGTAGTCTAAAAACAGATTTTCAGAATAATTGGTAAAGCTTTCATGAATCCACATATCTGCAATGTCTTTATATGTAATATTATTGGCGAACCACTCGTGACCAGATTCGTGAATAATAATAAAATCAAATTTTAGTCCTTCACCAGTTCTAGACATATCACGCCCTAAATACCCTTTTTTATATTGGTTTCCATAGGTAACAGAACTTTGATGTTCCATGCCTAAATAAGGCACTTCAACTAGTTTATAACCATCTTCATAAAACGGATAAGGACCAAACCAATGCTCAAAAGCTTTCATCATTTTTGGCGCATCCTTAAAATGCTCTTTTGCTTTTTCAAGATTATCACGTAGTACGTAATAATTCATGTCTAGATCTCCTTTTTCTCCAGGATATACTTCCGAAAAATGCACATAATCTCCAATGTTTACATTTACCCCATAATTATTTATTGGGTTGGCAACATGCCAATTGGTAGTAATGGTTTCATCGTTATTCTTGACAATACTTTTAAGTCTTCCGTTAGATACATTCATTAAATCTTTTGGAATGGTAACGCTAATATCCATACTATCCACCTCGTCATACATGTGGTCTTTATTTGGCCACCAAACGCTAGCTCCTAATCCTTGGCAAGAAGTAGCTATAAAGTGTTTCCCATTATTGTCTTTTTTCCAAGAAAAACCGCCATCCCAAGGTGCACGAACTGCTTTTTTGGGAGTACCTTCATAAAAGACATCGATGCTATTTACATCGCCAATATTTTGTGGCTTTTTTAAAGTTACAAAGTGTGCATTTCCAACATGTTCTATTTCTAGTTCTTTGTCGTCTTGTGTTACTTTGGTGATTTTTAAAGGCGTTTGTAAATCTACTTGTAGGATGTTGTTTTCTTTTAAAACAGTATACTGAATGGTGTTTTTTCCACCAATAGTTTTATCCTCTGGATTTACTTTTATATCTAAATGATAGTATGTTAAATCCCACCATGCACGTTCTGGCGTGATGCTTCCTCTTAGAGTATCTTGTTTTGTGAAATTGTTTTTGGATTTAAATAGGCCATCTTTTTTTTGAGAGAAACAAGAAGTGGCTATAAAACAAGTGATTATAATGAATAGATTTTTCATGCGTTTAATTTTGCTCTAAAATAATCAAAATAAAAAAAGCCACTTCAATTTGAAGTGGCTTTTCTCTAATTAGTCTTTAATAATTAGAAGCAGTATTTATTTTCTGCTTTTACTTTTTCAGCAATCTCGATACGTAAATCTACGATGTCTGGATAGTTCGCGTATTTTGTAAAACGTTTAAGTCCCATTAGCATCATACGTTGTTCGTCTCCTTCAGCAAAAGAAATAATACTTTCTTTTCCTTTTTCTTCCACGATATCTACAGCGTGATATAAATATAATTTCGCCATAGCGATTTGAGCAGATTGCTCTTTTTCGCTAGTACGTTTCACATTTTTCTCTGTTCTTAAAATTGCAGATTCTGCCATATAGATTTCAATTAAGATATCTGCAGCTGCAATTAATAATTGTTGGTGATCTTCTAATTGAGGACCATATTTTTGAACCGCTCCACCAGCAACCATTAAGAAAGTCTTTTTCAACTTCTGAATCATTTCTTTTTCTTCTGAAAATAACTCTGAGTAATCTGGAGTTTCAAAAGAAGGTATTCCCATTAGTTCTTCTTGTACTTTAGAAGCAGGACCTAATAAGTCTACATGACCTTTCATAGCCTTTTTTACTAGCATACCAACAGCTAACATTCTGTTAATTTCGTTAGTACCTTCGTAAATACGTGCGATTCTAGCATCTCTCCAAGCCGACTCCATTGGAGTTTCTTCAGAGAATCCCATTCCGCCAAAAATTTGGATACCTTCATCGGCTGCATTTTGTACATCTTCCGATACGGCAACTTTTAAGATAGAACATTCAATAGCGTATTCTTCAACACCTTTAAGTTCTGCTTCTTGATGTGTATTTCCGGCAGCTTCACGCATCGCGATTCTGTCTTCAATATTTTTAGCAGCTCTATAGGTTGCAGATTCACCAGCATAAGCACTAGCAGCCATTTCCGCTAATTTGGTTTTAATAGCACCAAAGTCTGAAATTCTTGTTTTGAATTGTTTACGTTCGTTCGCATAATTTACAGCGATAGATAGTACTCTACGTTGTGAATCTAAACAAGCTGCTGCTAATTTAATACGTCCGACGTTAAGTGCGTTCATTGCGATTTTAAATCCTTCGCCACGACCAGCTAACATATTTTCAACAGGAACTACAGTATCGTTAAAGAAAACTTGACGTGTAGAAGAAGCACGAATACCTAATTTATGTTCTTCTTCACCTAAAGTAATTCCGTTTGGATTTTTACCATCATATTCCACGATGAAACCAGTAATGTTTTTATCATTTTCAATACGAGCAAAAACAATCATCAAACTACAGAAACCTGCGTTTGAAATCCACATTTTTTGTCCGTTGATTTTATATGATTTACCATCTGCAGATAGTTCCGCAGTTGTTTTACCCGAATTCGCATCAGATCCAGCACCAGGTTCTGTTAAGCAATATGCTCCAAACCATTCACCGGAAGCTAATTTTGGTACGTATTTTTGTTTTTGCTCTTCGGTTCCATATAAAGTAATTGGCATAGTACCAATTCCTGTATGCGCACCAAAAGCAGTACTAAAAGAACCAGTTCCACTTGAAATATAATCACAAGTTAAAACTGTTGAAACAAATCCCATTCCCATTCCGCCATAAGCTTCAGGAACAGCTACACTTAAAAATCCCATATCTCCAGCTTTACGCATAACTTCTTCTGTTAATGCATAATCTTTAGCTTCAAAACGAGCTTTATAAGGAATGATTTCACGATCATTAAATTCCATTACGGACTCTTTCATCATTGTTTGCTCTTCTGAAAAATCTTCAGGAGTAAACACGTCTTCGCATTTTGTTTCTTTTACTAAGAATTGACCTCCACGTAGGATATCTTTTTCTAAATCTGCCATTTTATAGTATTGTATTAAGTTCTTTTATTAGTTTAAAAATTCAAATATTCCGCAAGCACCTTGACCTGTACCCACACACATGGTTACTGCACCATATTTACCTTTCATGTCACGCTTACGCATTTCATCAAAAAGTTGTACTGATAGTTTTGCTCCAGTACATCCTAAAGGGTGTCCAAGTGCAATAGCACCACCATTTACGTTAATAATAGCTGGATTAAGATCTAATTCTCTAATTACTGCTAAAGATTGAGAAGCAAAAGCTTCGTTTAACTCAATTAAAGATAAATCGTCTTGTTTTAATCCTGCTTGTTTTAATGCTTTCGGAATTGCTTTTACTGGTCCGATTCCCATGATACGAGGTTCCACACCTGCAGCAGCATAGTTTACCATTCTTGCAATTGGTTCTAAACCTAGCTCTTTTACCATATCTTCACTCATAACCATTACAAAAGCAGCTCCATCACTCATTTGTGACGAGTTACCAGCAGTAACACTTCCTCCAGCAGCAAATACCGCTCTAAGTTTAGATAACCCTTCTATGCTAGTTCCAGCACGTGGTCCTTCATCCTTAGTTACTGTATATGTTTTTATTGCTTTTTTTCCGTTAGCATCAATATAAGTTTGTTCCACTTCAATAGGTACAATTTGATCTTGAAAACGATTTTCAGCTTGCGCTTTTAGGGCTTTCATTTGTGAATTGTACGCAAATTCATCTTGGTCTGCTCGCGACACGTTGAATTGTTTTGCAACAGCTTCAGCCGTATTTCCCATTCCCCAATAATAATCTTCGTGACCAGCTTTTACGATATCATAGTTCAATTCTGGTTTAAAACCTGTCATTGGTACACTACTCATGCTTTCTGCTCCTCCAGCAATAATACAATCTGCCATTCCGGCTTGTATTTTTGCAGTTGCCATAGCAATAGTTTCTACTCCAGAAGAGCAAAAACGGTTAACAGTTACACCAGGAACATCTACGATATCTAATCCCATTAAAGAGATTAAACGTGCCATATTTAATCCTTGAGAACCTTCTGGCATTGCGTTACCCACAATAACATCGTCAATACGCTTTGGATCTAAATCGGGCAATTCTTTCATCATGTATTTGATGGTTTCTGCTGCCAATTCATCTGTTCTTTTAAAACGGAACACGCCTTTTGGTGCTTTACCAACTGCTGTTCTATATGCTTTTACTATATATGCTGTTTTCATTTTTCTTAGTTTCTTAAAGGTTTACCTTTGGTTAACATGTGCTGAATACGTTCTAAAGTTTTACGTTCTGTACATAAACTTAAGAAAGCTTCACGCTCTAAATCCAATAAATATTGTTCTGTTACACGTGTTGGTTCCGATAAATCTCCACCAGCCATAACATAAGCCAATTTATTCGCAATTTTCATATCATGTTCTGAAATGTAATGACTGTCTTCCATAGCATCTGTTCCTACTAAAAACATACCTAGTGCTTGTTTACCAAGAACTAAAACGTCATTTCTTTTTACAGGTTGTGTATAACCAGCATCCGCCATTAATACAGCATGTTGTTTTGCAACTGCTATTTGACGATCTTTGTTAACTACAACAATATCTTTTCCTTTTTGTAAAAGGTTAGCATCGAAAGCTTCGTAAGCAGAAGTGGATACTTTTGCCATGGCGATAGTTAAGAAATGCTCTTGTAACACGTTTAATTGTACATCCCCTTTATGGAAAAGGTCTTGTGCTCTTAAAGCCATTTCCTTAGAACCTCCACCACCAGGAATCACACCAACACCAAACTCTACAAGTCCCATGTACGTTTCTGCTGCTGCAACTACTTTATCTGCATGTAACGATAACTCACAACCACCACCTAAAGCCATGCCGTGAGGCGCAGAGATAGTTGGGATAGAAGAATAACGCATACGCATCATAGAATCTTGGAAGTATTTAATAGCCATGTTAAGCTCATCATATTCTTGCTCAGCAGCCATCATGAAAATCATTCCAATGTTTGCACCAACAGAGAAGTTTGCAGCTTGGTTACCAACAACTAAACCAGCAAAGTCTTTTTCGGCTAAATCAATAGCTTTATTTAATCCAGCTAAAACGTCTCCACCAATCGTGTTCATTTTAGATTGGAATTCTAAATTCAGGATTCCGTCTCCTAAATCTTCAACAACAACACCAGAATTTTTAAAGACTTCGGTTGTTTTTCGGATATTATCTAAGATTATAAAGGAATCTTGACCAGGAATTTTAGTTTGTTTTTTAGAAGGAATATCATAGAAATATGAAGCACCATCTTTTACTGTATAAAAGGAAGTGTTACCAGAGGCAACCATATCATTAACCCAAGCAGCAGGTTCTAAACCTTCCGCTTTCATTAATTCGATTCCTTTTTCAACTCCAATAGCATCCCAAATTTGGAAAGGACCTTGTTCCCAACCAAAACCAGCTTTCATTGCATCATCAATCTTGTAAAGCTCATCTGAAATTTCAGGAATACGATTAGATACATAAGCAAATAATGCAGTGAAGCTTTTTCTATAAAACTCACCAGCTTTATCTTTTCCTTTTACTAATACTTTAAAACGGTCTACGACTTTATCAATCGTTTTCGTTAATTCTAAAGTTGCAAATTTTGCGCGTTTTGCAGGACGATATTCTAGCGTGTTCAAGTCTAGAGATAAAATTTCTTTTTTCCCTTCCGCTGAAACTGTTTTTTTATAAAAACCTTGTCCTGTTTTACTTCCTAACCATTTGTTTTCCATCATAGTGTTGATGAAATCTGGTAATTTAAATAACTCTAAACGTTCGTCATTCGGACAGTTTTCTCTAATTCCGTTTGCCACGTGAACTAAAGTATCTAATCCAACAACATCTACGGTACGGAAGGTTGCCGATTTTGGACGACCAATTACTGGTCCAGATAATTTATCTACTTCTTCAATAGTTAAATCTAAATCTTTAACAGCATGAAATAAACTTTGTATGCTGAAGATACCAACTCTGTTTCCAATGAAAGCAGGAGTATCTTTAGCAACAACCGAAGTTTTACCTAAGAATTTTTCGCCATAGTCATTTAAAAACTCAAGAACAGACGCTTCTGTTTTTGGTCCAGGAATTATTTCGAATAATTTTAAGTAACGTGCTGGGTTAAAGAAGTGTGTTCCGCAGAAATGCTTTTGGAAATCTTCACTACGACCTTCACTCATAAAGTGAATAGGAATACCAGACGTATTCGATGTAATTAAAGTTCCTGGCTTACGGTACTTTTCTAAGTTTTCGAACACCATTTTTTTGATGTCTAGTCTTTCCACTACAACTTCCATAATCCAATCTACATCTGCAACTTTAGCAATATCGTCTTCTAAGTTTCCTGTCGTAATTCGACTTGCAAAAGATTGACTATAAATAGGAGAGGGTTTAGATTTTAAAGATGCCGTTAAAGCATCATTTACTAATCTGTTTCTTACGACTTTGTCTTCTAAGGTTAAACCTTTAGCTTTTTCTTTGTCGTTTAGTTCTCTAGGAACAATGTCTAATAGTAATACGTCTACACCAATATTGGCGAAGTGACACGCGATACCAGATCCCATAATTCCGGAACCAATAATCGCAACTTTTTTAATTCTACGTTTGCTCATGTTATTTTAAGGTATGTTCTTTTTTGTTGTATATTTTTTTGTTAGAAATCATATTATTAATAATCTCTGCTACTTTATAAAAACTAGCTAATTCTTCTGAAGCTACGTTTGCTTTTATAGTTTCATTGAAGGTTAGTACTTTTTCTTTGGAGTAGTTTCTTTTTTCTCTACCAAATTCAGTTAGAAAAATTAGAACCCCACGACCATCTTCTGGGTTTGGTTTACGTTCTATTAAGCCTCTTTCTTCCATATTTTTTAGGGTACGCGATAAGCTTGTTGCTTCCATACCCATTTTGGGACCTAGAGATGTTGAAGGTGTTCCGTGTTCTGGATCTATACTTAATAATGCAAAACCAGTAGCCATAGTACTTTCAAACTTAGAAGCTTCTTCATTATACATTTTGGTTACAGCTAACCATGTGGTTCTTAGCACATAATCTATTGTTGCATCTTTCATTTAGAAATTTTATATTCCCAAATATACAAAAATATACTATGCGTGCATAATAAATTTGAAAAATATTGTGTAGAAAATAAAAAGCTCCTAGTTATAGGAGCTTTTTATTATTTATCTGTAAATTTTATCGTAAAGATCTTGATGCATGTTTTTAATAACTTCTCTTTTCATTTTCATGGTAGGAGTTAAGTGTCCCGAATCTATAGTCCAAACTTCAGGTGTAAGTTCAAAACGTTTAATTTGTTCCCATTTTCCAAAATGTAAGTTGTATTTATCTATTTCTTCCTGAATGCGATCAATTACCACTTGTGAAGTTGCAATTTCAGCATCCGATGTACCAATATCCAATTTTTTGTGACTTATCCAATCTCTAATGAAATCAAAATTAGGTTGTATGATTGCTCCCGGCATTTTTTCTCCTTCACCAACGACCATGATTTGTTCTATGAAAAGGGATTGTTTCATTTCGTTCTCTAAAAGTGGCGGAATAACATATTTACCACCAGAGGTTTTAAACATTTCCTTTTTACGACCTGTAATTTTTAAAAAGCCATCGGCATCAATTTCTCCTTTATCTCCAGTATGAAAAAAGTCGCCAGTCATAACACTTGCTGTTTTTTCTGGATCTTTATAATAGCCCATCATAACATTTGGACCTTTTATGAGCACTTCTCCATCTTCGGCAATTTTTACTTCTACATTTTTGATTGGTTTACCTACAGTGCCGACTCTAAAATGATGGTTGGCATACATTTCTACTGATACAACAGGAGAAGTTTCTGTTAGGCCGTAGCCTTGCATTACTTGCATTCCTGCAGCAGAAAATACTCTTGTTAATCTAGTTTGTAAAGCGGCACTACCAGAAACCATGGTGTGTAATTCACCTCCAAGTGCTTCTCGCCATTTGCTAAAAATCAATTTGTTAGCAATTTTTAATTTAAACTCGTACCATGCGCCATTTGCTCCATAAGGTTCCCACTGTTCACCTAAACGAACAGCCCAAAAGAAAAGTGCTTTTTTTATACCAGATAAATCTTCAGCTTTTGCTATAATTTTATCATACACTTTTTCTAATAATCGCGGTACAACACTCATTAAGTTTGGCTTGATTTCTTTAGCATTTTCGCCAATTTTATCTATGCCTTCCGCAAAGTATATGGTTGCTCCTGCATATTGATATAGGTAAATTAATACACGCTCAAACACATGACAAATAGGTAAAAAGCTCAGGATTCTATTTTCTTCCGAATTTATAAAAGGCAGGCGATCAGAGGCATCCAAAGCGTTGCTCGTAATGTTATTATGAGAGAGCATAACTCCTTTTGGTTTTCCTGTGGTACCTGAAGTGTATATAATGGTTGCTAAATCTGAAGGAAGCACGGCGTCTTTACGGGCTTGTACTTCTTTTTGATTGCTTTCATCTTTACCTAATTCGAATAATTCGGAATAGTGTTTACATCCTTCTATATGATTAAAAGAATATACTTCTTTTACCTGGGTGTTTGCTTGTACCTTGCGTACTTTTTCTAATACTTGTGCGTCAGAGACAAAACAGTATGTAGCCTCACTATGGTTTAATACATACTCATAGTCTTCGGCAGAAATAGTTGGGTAAATTGGAATGTTTTGTGCACCTGTTTGAAGGATACCAATATCCATAATATTCCATTCCGTTCTATTGGTGGAAGAAATAAGTGCTATTTTATCATTTTTTTGAATCCCCATTTTTAACAAAGCCCTACTAATAGCGTTAGCTTTATCTAAATATTCTTTAGTAGAGGTTTTAATCCATTCTCCATCTTTTTTAGTTACTAAAGCAGCATCTAAATTATATTTCTCAAGTTGGTAATATGGAAAATCAAAAAGTCTGGTGATCTCTGTCATTTTTTATTTGTAATTTGAAGATACGCAAAGTATGAAATTAAAAATCAATTTCAAATTACAAAATCAAAAAGGAACCATAAAAATTATAGTTCCTTTAAAAAATCACTGATTAAATAGACGATTATTTATCATTCATAATAAAAAATTATAGAATCCCTAAATAACTAACTAAACTGATAATAGAATGATTCGCTTATTCCATATAAAAGTAGGGTATAGGTGATTAAAAGCATTGTAAATTAACGTAAACTTTAATTTTTCAGTATTTTTTTTATTAAAACATTGTCTTTTTTGAAAAAGGAAGTCGGAGATTCATTCATGAATAATTTAAAATCTTTATTAAAATGAGAGGAATCATAATAGTTATACATATATATAAGATCTTTTATATCTATCTCATTGTTTTCGTACTTTTTTAAAAGTTTAATAAATCTGAAAGATCGTATATATTTTCCAGGAGTAATACCAACAATTTTTTTGAATTGTGTTTCTAATGTTTTTTGAGATATTTTAGTTTCCAATAATATTTTATCGATGTTAATTAGTCCTTCACTATCCTGTATTAAATCAATTGCTTTATCTATAAGTATAGTATTCTGGTTGATGGTTAGAGGAGATTCGTTTAATAATTTTTCTAAATCACTAACTGCCTTTTGTGGCGTTTGATAATTTTGAAATATTACATCTAATTTTTCAGAAAACGGGATGCTAATATCTTGTAGCGGAATATGTTTATTTTTTATTTTATTGACATCTATATTTAAAAGTTTATGAAGTGCCGTTGGATGGAAAGTACAGCCGAAGGATGAGCCAACTTCAGTAGAGATAAATGTATAAGATTGATAAAATATACCACTTAAAGTTAATTTATTTAATGGCATTTCTTTGTTTTTTACTATTGCTTTTTGACCAGGAGTAAAAATATAAGTTATAGCAGTATTACCACTAGGAATAATTCTGGATTGAAAAGGTATGATGCTTTTTTTTATTAAAAGTTCATAGTATTCCTCCACTAAAGGATTAGTGTTTTCGTTTTTAAAATATGTTAATTGCATTAATAGTGATTATGAACAACTTAATTAATATATATATATATATATATATATATATATATATTTATAGCGAAAATTTTAATTTTTAGGGTTGTTCAAATATTATGGTAAGTGGATAAAAACATTGTTATGCTCTAAAGCATTTTAGGAAATGTTAAGATACAAAATTAGTTATAATTGATTAGATGCACTTGTAAAATATCGTAATAGTAGTTCTTTTACTACATGTAAACATGCTTTTTTCTCCATTCACCTTTAAACAATTATAAATGTTTCTAGCAAAAGCAAAACTTCTTTTTTATGGTTTTAGTTCTTTAAACAATGGTATGGAATATTAAAATGAGAAATAAATGACATATGGTATTAGTTTTCGTTAAGCGGAAGGTTAAATATAGCGTAGTTATGAGAAATTTAATCTCCTAAAATAGTCCTTTCAAGTACGTATAATATTATCATATTATTGTTTCGTTTTCTAGCGGAAGCAAAAGCTGTTTCGGGTGCAATAGAATCTTTTTATATTTTCATTATTAAGTAATTAATAGGAAAGCTAAAACAGCAATATTATGTACTTTTGTAGTGTTTTAAATACCAATTATGATTAAAAAACATGTAAAGAAGCTTTCTTTTAGTTTAATAATACTATGTCATTTGGGATTTTTAGCTGCCATTTTATTTGAAAAACAGAATAACATTTTTATTTCCGCATTTGTTATTTTAGCTTTAATATTACTACTGTTTACTTACAAAAAGACACCATTAAGTGCTGGGAATCATAGTCTAGAGCATGTATTAACCATAGCATTTGTGTTTTTTGGTGCTATTGTGACTTATGTTTTATCTGTTTCCTTTGGTTTGAGTAATGTTTTATCTGCAGGTTTGGTAGGTTTGGTAGTTAGTTTTATACCTGATTTTTTTAAGAAAAATAATTTTATTCAAGGAATGCCAACCGCTGTTTACTGTGGTGCTTTTGTTGGAATGACTAATATTAGCGTTGCTCATGGTTATATATTTATCACGCTTGCAAGTACCATTACAGGTTTGCTGTTAATTGGTACTAAAGATGCTTTTCATGGTGTTGGTGGCAAGTTAGGTACGCTAGCTTTTGGAGGTGTTGCTCTTGCTTTTTTTATTACATTTTTAATTTCGGAATGGGTATGACACATTGGATATTGTTTTTGGCAGGAGGTTTTTCTTCTATAATCACTTTTGTTTTACAAGTAAACTTTAAACAAGGAGCTGTGCGAGCATCTGCCTTAGTTGGCGTTTTGGTTGGTGCATTCGTTTTGATATTCCCTAATTTGTTATCGCCTTATTTAACCGAAAATTTACCATTGGTTTGTTTCGGAGCTTCCTTTATTGGTATGGTTTCTTCTAAAGTACTTTCCAACTATTTTTTAATTGGAATATCCGGAATGGTATTCACTTTTATCTTTTTAAATACCAGTTCTTATTTTGAAGGTTTTGGTGGCGGATTAGGTTCTGCAGCGTGTATTGCGCTTTTAGTAACTTTAAGTTTTCCTATATTACGAAAGAAAAGAGGGATAAGCAATGGTTTGATACAGCTTAGAGACCAGATGCGATCTAGGATTAAAAATAGAAAATAAAAAGTTTTTTGTTAATAGGAAGCAAAAAAAAAGCGATTTAAGATAAATTTCTTAAACCGCTTAATTCTATAATAAGAATACATTTTTATTTGTTTTCAATCCAATTTTTAGCATTCACAAAAGCTTCTAACCAAGGCGAAACTTCATCCTTTCTGTTTTCTGGGTAATTAGCCCAGTTCCATTGAAAAGTAGAACGCTCAATATGTGGCATGGTTACTAAATGTCTTCCTGTTTTATCACAAAGCATTGCGGTGTTAAAATCGGAGCCATTTGGATTATGCGGATATGCTGCATAGCCATATTTTGCAACAATGTTGTATTGGTTTTCGTCAAGCGGAAGATTAAACTTTCCTTCGCCATGAGAAATCCAAACCCCTAAAGTAGCACCTTCTAAAGAGGAAAGCATTACCGAATTATTCTTTTGAATGGCAACGGAAGTAAAAGAACTCTCATGTTTATGAGAATCGTTATACGTTAGTTTTCCATGTGTTTCATGCTCTGGATTAATTAAATCTAATTCCATCCAAAGTTGTGCACCATTACAAATACCAACAGATAATGTATCTTCTCGTTTAAAGAAGTTTTTTAAAGCAGTATTTGCTTTTTCGTTGTATTTAAATGCGCCTGCCCAACCTTTTGCCGAACCTAAAACATCCGAATTAGAAAAACCACCAACAGCACCAATAAACTGAATATCTTTCAATGTTTCACGACCAGAAATTAAATCGGTCATGTGCACATCTTTCACATCAAAACCAGCTAAATACATCGCATTAGCCATTTCGCGTTCGGAGTTTGATCCTTTTTCACGAATGATGGCTGCTTTAGGCTTCTCGATACGATTCGTTTTAGACGAATCACTCGAAGTGACATCTTTTAACTTTCCTGTAAAGTGTTTTGGAAACGTAAATTGTAAAGGTTGCTTTTTATAATTATCAAAACGATCTTGTGCTAAACCATTAGACGTTTGCTTTTGGTCGAGTAGGAAAGAGGTCTTGTACCAAACATCTCGTAATCTAGAGATGGTTAATGTGAACACTTCTGCATTATTAATAATACTTAGTGTATCGCTTTCTGTAACTTTTCCTATGTTGAAAAATTCAATATTTGCATCTTTTAATACTTTTTCTACAGAAGCATCCGATGATTGAAAAACAATTCCTGCATTTTCAGAAAAAAGAAGTTTTATAGAATCTTTTTCCCCTAAATCAGACAAGTCTAATTCCGCACCAAGATTGGTATCTGCAAAACATAATTCTAATAAAGTAGTGATTAATCCACCAGAAGCAACATCATGTCCTGCAACAATTTTGTCGTCTTTAATTAATTGCTGTATGGTATTAAAAGTATTCTTTAATTGTGCAGCATCTTTAATGGTAGGTGTTTCTTTTCCTACTTTATTTAATACTTGCGCAAAAGAACTTCCTCCTAATTTAAATGCGTCTTGAGAGATGTTTATATAATAAATGTTTCCTGCATTTTTCTTTAAAACAGGTTCTACCACTTTAGTAATATCGTTACAGTTTCCGGCTGCCGAAATAATTACGGTTCCTGGAGAAATAACATCTTCTGTAGGATATTTTTGCTTCATAGAAAGGGAATCCTTTCCTGTTGGAACATTGATTCCTAAATCGATAGCAAATTCTGAAATCGCTTCTACAGCTTCGTAAAGTCTAGCATCTTCACCTTCATTTTTACAAGGCCACATCCAGTTTGCAGATAATGAAATAGAATGTAAGCCATCTTTTAAAGGCGCCCAAATAATATTGGTAAGCGATTCTGCAATAGCATTTCTACTTCCTGCTGTAGGACTAATTAATCCAGAAATAGGAGCGTGGCCAACCGAAGTTGCAATACCTTCTTTTCCTTTATAATCTAAGGCCATTACACCACAATTATTAAGCGGTAATTGTAAGGGGCCTGCACATTGTTGTTTGGCAACTTTACCACCAACACAACGGTCTACTTTGTTGGTTAGCCAATCTTTACAAGCAACAGCTTCTAACTGTAAAACTTGGTCTAGATAGTTTAATATATTATCAGAATCATAGGTAATAGCATCATAATTTCTATGTACCGTTTTGTCTGTCATTATTGTTTCTGGTGAACTACCAAACATATCTTCTAAGGCTAAATCCATTGGTTTTTCTCCAGTAGTTTTAGACTCAAAAGTAAAACGATCGTTTGCGGTAACCTCACCAACCGTGTACATTGGTGAACGTTCACGTGCGGCAATTTTACTTAGTGTATCTAAATGTTTTTCGGCAATTACTAATCCCATTCTTTCTTGTGACTCGTTACCAATAATTTCTTTTGCAGAAAGTGTTGGATCTCCAACAGGTAATTTATCTAAGTCGATGTTTCCACCAGTATCTTCTACTAATTCGGATAGGCAATTTAAATGTCCTCCAGCACCATGATCATGAATAGAAACTATAAAGTTTTCTTCACTTTCTACCATACCACGAACAGCGTTGGCAGCACGTTTTTGCATTTCTGGGTTAGAACGTTGTACGGCGTTAAGCTCAATACCAGAAGCAAATTCTCCTGTATCTGCACTTGAAACAGCAGCGCCTCCCATTCCAATTCTGTAGTTTTCACCACCAAGGATAACAATTTTATCTCCTTTTTTAGGCGTGTCTTTTAAAGCTTGTTCTGCTTTTCCATAACCTATTCCTCCAGCTTGCATGATGACTTTATCGAAACCTAGTTTGCGTGCATCTTCTTCATGTTCGAAAGTTAGAACAGATCCGCAAATTAATGGTTGTCCAAATTTGTTTCCAAAATCGGAAGCACCATTACTCGCTTTTATTAAAATATCCATTGGTGTTTGATATAACCACGGACGTTCTTGCATTTTTTGTTCCCAAGGACGTGCATCTTCTAATCTAGAATATGAAGTCATGTAAACCGCTGTTCCTGCTAATGGTAAAGAACCTTTACCACCAGCAAGTCTATCTCTAATTTCTCCTCCAGAACCAGTTGCAGCTCCGTTAAAAGGCTCTACTGTTGTTGGGAAATTATGTGTTTCAGCTTTTATAGATATTACAGAATTGAAATCTGTAGTCTGATAAAAGTCTGGTTTATCTGCTGTTTTAGGAGCAAATTGTTCTACTCTTGGACCTTTTATAAAGGCTACATTATCTTTATAAGCGGAAACAATATCGTTAGGAAATTGTTTTGAAGTTTCTTTAATTAATTTGAATAATGACGTTGGTTTTTCTTCGCCATCGATAATAAAAGTTCCGTTGAAGATTTTATGACGACAGTGTTCTGAGTTTACTTGAGAGAATCCGAATACTTCAGAATCTGTAAGCGGTCTTCCAATTTTCTTGGAAACACCTTCAAGATATGCAACTTCTTCTTCATTTAAAGCTAAACCTTCTTGTTGATTATACGCAGCAATATCTTCGATATTAAGTATTGCTTCTGGTTGTATGTTTATGGTGAAGGACTCTTGATTTATTCCTTTATATTTTTCAGAAATCATAGGATCGAAGTCTGTGAAATCTTCAGCTACAGCTTGAAATTCTTCAATTCTAATAATATCTGTAATCCCCATGTTTTGGGTAATTTCAACAGCATTAGTACTCCAAGGTGTTATCATAGCAGCTCGTGGACCAACAAAAAAAGCATCTAAAGATGCTTGTTCTATTTTGGGCTGGTTGCCAAATAACCATGTCAGTTTTGAAATGGTTTCGGTTGATAATTCTTTTGTTGCTTGAACAGCAAGGATTTTACTGTTTTGGTTTCCGAAGAAATGAATCATTATATCGTGGTTTGAGTGTTGTTTTTAAAGAAGCAAATTTAGGTTTTTTAGTTAGAATTTTTCAGTAAAAGGTATACTTAATTTTCGTTCTTTAGAAAAAGAATCTATTCTAGCCACTTAAAACTGTTTGCTATTTTTCTACCGGCTTCTAAATCTATATTGTAGCAATATACCGTTACTTCGTATGCTAATCCCAATTCCTTATTAATAAAAGCAATAATATAAACAGGAGTATTTGTTTCTTCGTATTGATCATAAGCTATTACATAAAAAGCACTTTCTATATGTGGTAAGAAAGCCCCGTTTTTAATATCTTTTAATCCTAAGAATTTAGCGGTTAGATAGGCGCCTTCTTTTTGAGATTTTATAAAGGCTGGAGATTGCTCTGCTATTGGAATTATTTCAATATCTACGGCAAAGTTATTGTTTTCGTAACCCAATACCGTTTCTGCTTCGGTTTCGTATTGTTCTAATGCTTCTGGTGAGGTAAAAGCTATTTTATATTTATCTGAATTGACATTGTACTGCGCGTTTATTGTAGTATATGCTAAAAGTAAAATAATGGAAGTCATTATTTGTTTCATCTATATCTTATTTAAAGTTGGTTAAATATATAAAATCTAATGAAACAAAAAAAGCGACTCCAATTGGAATCGCTTTAGAAATATATAGTCTAACAAATGTTTATGACTTGATTAGTTTTTTTGTGGTGCTACCTGTAGCAGAATTAAATCTCACTAAGTATAAACCTTTTGACAATCCAGAAATATTTAATTTATTCTGACTTGGAGTAATGTTTTGCATCTTAATTCTCTTACCTAAAACATCGTAAACTTCTACAGAAAGATTTTCTTTAGCTACTATAGTAATTGTATTTCCATTAGAAGGGTTAGGGTACATTTTAATTGCGTCTACCGTTTCAAAATCATCTACAGAAAGAATACTTGACCAAATAGCTTGCACATATTCTGGGTGATTAATAAAAGGGTTTGCATTCCCTTGATATGCATATGCCGCATTATTTCTATCTATTTCTCTTTGACTCACGCCATCTTGAAGGTGCCAAGAATACAATAAGTTTACATACCAAGTTTCATAAAATTGATTCGAAGTACCATTCAAAGGGTTGTTAGCAACTGTATGTGATGACCAACCAGAATCATTCCAATTGTCTTCATATCTAACTGCAAAATATAATAACATTCTAGCGATATCTCCTTTAAACTCATCAATAGGTTCGAAAACAGTCCCAGAATAACCAGGAGAAATAGAGTTTCCTAATTTAGATCCGTTTCGTGTTGGGTTAGAAATATTGCTTTGGCTTACTAAATTGGTACCTACATTTCCAAACGGATAATTATTACGAAAACCGTTAACTCTTCCGTCTGTAGGAATTACGTGATGAATATCTCCGCGCATTGGGTTTTTTGAGTCAAAAAAGCCTTGAGGGAAAAGATGTTCTCTATTATAACAATCACTTTCAATAGAATAGCTACCACAAGCTTGTCCAGGAGCACTACCTCCATTGGTGTCATGTGCAAAGTTATAAGGATCTGTTGCAACTGGATTTTCAGAATACATATCTAGTACCGAATTATCGTTTTCGTAATAAGAATCGGTATCGGATGTTTGATAAGCAACATACAAATCATTAGTGTATCCATGATCTACATGACCATTAGTAATAATAATTTTTAATTGTGTTTTTAAAGTATAGCCAGTTCCAGTTGCGTCATCATAATAACCAGAAGGTATCTGAGCCGAAACTGTAATAGTTACTAATAGTAATAATAGGGAGTAAAATTGTTTCATTCTATAATTTATTTTTTCTTTTCTAATAATGCCATGTAGAATCCGTCAAAACCAGATTCATGCGATAATATTTTTTTCTCTTTAATAAAGGTAAAGTCTTTACCAGAATCTGATTCTAAAAATGTTTTCACTTGATCTTGATTTTCTGAAGGTAGTATAGAACATGTTGCATATACAATTTGTCCTCCAGGTTTCACCATTCTAGAATACGAGCTTAAAATTTCAGCTTGTGTTTTCTTTATTTTATCTAAAAACTCCGGTTGTAGTTTCCATTTTGCATCTGGATTTCTTCGTAAAACACCTAAACCAGAACAAGGCGCATCAATTAAAACTCTATCTGCTTTGTCATATAGTTTTTTAATTGGTTTTGTAGAATCGATTACACGGAACTCGATATTATGCGCTCCTGCACGTTTTGCTCTACGTTTTAGTTCTTTTAATTTATTTTCATAAATATCCATTGCAATGATTTGCCCTTTATTTTCCATAAGAGCAGCAAGGTGTAATGTTTTTCCACCTGCACCTGCGCAAGTATCTACAACTTTCATTCCAGGTTGTACATCTAAAAATTCAGCAACTTTTTGAGAAGAACCATCTTGTACTTCGAAAAAACCTTTTTGAAAAGCTTCTGTTGTAAAAACATTTGCTCTTTCTGTAAGTTTTAATGCGTCTGGATGATTTTTTACAATTTCGGTTTCTATATCTAAGTCAAAAAGTTCTGCTTGTAGCTTTTCTTTAGTTGTTTTTAGCGTATTCACACGTAAAACAACGTCTGCTTGCTGGTTTAAAGCCGATATTTCTTTAGTCCAAACATTTTCACCTAACTCTTTAGCAGCTATTTCATCCATCCAATCTGGTACAGATGCGCCAATTTTTCTTATGTTAGAAAGTTCATCATAACGACCTTTAATTTTTCTAGTAGGTGTATTTTCAAAATATTTCCAATCCGGAAGTTTTATTCCTTTTAAGGTTGCCCAAACGGCAATTAAGCGCCAAACATCATCACGAGAAAACGGTTCTTTTACTTCTGCAATTTCAGCGTATAGTCGTTTCCAACGTACAACGTCGTAAGTAGTTTCTGCAACAAAACCTCTGTCGCGACTTCCCCAACGTTTATCACGTTTTAATAATTGTTGTACTACCTTATCTGCATACTTGCCTTCGTTAAAGATTAGTAATAAACCATCCACTGTAGCAAAACATAAATTTCTGTGTAATCTCATATATTCGTATTCGTTGTTCAAAAACAGAAATAAGTATTTATTCCGATTGAACTTTTTAAAAGTTTGAAACGTGCAAAGGTATGATTTTAGAAATTATTATAATTATTTCTTGATCATTAATAGGTGTTAATTTTTACTTGTATTCTTTGTGATTGAAATTTTATGAAAATATTTTAGAAAGTTGCACAAGTTTTTTTACAATTAAGCATCTAAAGGAGAGTAACTAAAATATACAAAAATGAAACAACTAATTACTCTGACGTTATTTTTATTAATTTTTATAAAATCGTATGCACAAGAATTATATGATATAAATACCATTCAAACTATAGAAATAGAATTTGCAGAAAGCAATTGGGACGCATTATTGGATGCAGAAAAAGCAGGAGATAATAATTATACAGAGGCAACATCTGTTACTATTAATGGAACTGTTTTTAATCAAGTAGGTGTAAAATATAAAGGAAATAGCTCGTATAGTGTAAATCAAACTAAAAATCCATTCCATATAGAATTAGATACGTATGTGGATCAAGATTACCAAGGTTATAAAGATATAAAATTAGCAAATGTAATGTTCGATCCTTCTTTTGTTAGAGAAACGATTGCTTATAATATTGTGAATCAATACATGGATGCACCACAAGCGAACTATGCAAATGTGTATGTAAACGGAACTTTAATTGGCTTATATACCAATACAGAAGCGATTACTAAAACATTTATTAATAAGCATTTTTACTCTAAGGATAATGCCTTTTTTAGTTGCAGTCCTCCAGATGGAGCAGGACCACAGTCTAATGATTACCCAAGTTTAGAATATCTAGGAACTAATAGTACTAGTTATGAGGATGCTTATGAAATTAAATCGGATGATGATACAGACCCAACAATTGCTGTAGCACATTGGGACGATTTAATAGAATTAACTAATATTTTGAATAATGATATTACAAATATTGAAAATGTTATTGATGTAGATATGGCTATCTGGATGCTTGCGCTAGACAATGTATTGGTTAATTTAGATAGTTATATCGGTCAGTTTAAACAAAACTATTATTTATATAAAGATGATAATGAACAATTTAATTCTGTGATGTGGGATTTAAATATGTCTTTCGGTGTTTTTAGTATGACAGGAGAAAGTAGTAGTGGGCCAGGCGGACCAGGAGGGCCAGGTGGACCAGGAGGAGGATTAAATTCTACTACCGATAAAGCAGAACTTGATCATTTATTACATGATGACGATGCTACTTTTCCATTGTTTTCTAAACTAATGGAAGTGCCTAAATACAAGAAAATGTACTTAGCACATTATAAAACTATTTTAACAGAAAATATAAGTAATTCCAACTACTTAACATTAGCAAACGATTATCAAGCACTTATATCTAGTGCAGTAACAGCAGATACGAATAAGTTTTACACGGATGCACAATTTACTGGTAATATAAATACAGATTATAATGTTGGTGGAAACACAGCTCCCGGATTAACAAATTTAATGGCTTCAAGAAGCACCTATTTATTATCGCAAACAGACTTTACTAATTCACAACCTGTTATTAGTAATGTGACTCCATCTGAAACAACACCGCTAATTGGAGATGTGATTGCTATAACTGCTAATGTTACGGATGTAAATGATGTATATATTGGATATAGAACAGACGAAACGCTTCCATTTACAAAAACGTTAATGAATGCTGAAGGAGGAGATGTTTATAGTGCAGATGTTAGTGTGGATACCGATTATATGCAATATTATATCTATGCAGAGAATGCGAATATTGGTGCATTTTCTCCTGCAAGAGCAGAATACGAATTTTATACTATTGAAGCAACATACCTAACATTAACACCTGGAGATCTTGTGATTAATGAACTTATGGCATCTAATGAAACTACGGTTACAGATCAAGATGGAGAATATGATGATTGGTTAGAGTTGTATAATAATAGTGATCAAACATTGAGTTTAGATAATTTATATTTATCTGATGATGCTGATGATTTACTAGTTTGGCCATTTCCTTCTGGATTAACTATAGCGCCAGATAGTTACTTAATTGTTTGGTGTGATAAAGATGACGATCAAGATGGTTTACATGCAGATGTAAAGTTTTCATCAGGAGGTGAAAGTGCCATATTATCGTATGCTAATGGAACCATAATAGAAAATATCACTTTTGGAGCACAAACGGATGATATGGGTTATGCAAGAGTACCAAACGGAACAGGTGACTTTGCAATTCAGTTACCAACGTATGCCGCTAATAATGAATCCCTTTCTATAGACGAAGTAGATTTTAGCAATCATTTAAAATATTACCCAAATCCTACAAGTAACGTGGTAACTATAGCTAATAGTTCTTATTCCATTGAATCGATTAAGGTTTATAATATACAAGGACAGTTGTTACTAGATAACAAGCTAACGAATACGAATAACATTGTTATTGATTTCTCAGATTTTTCAAAAGGATTGTATATGGTGCATATTAATGATAGTACCGTTTTAAAAATTATACGTAATTAGAAATGGTTTAAAATCCTAATACCTAAAGGATTTGATTAGTTTTGATTAATAGCAGGAGAGGCTTTATGATTATGTCATAAAGCTTTTCTATTTTTATAAAAATTTAAAATTTATGAAAAATAGTATTTTTCTAATAGTTGTTCTTTGTTTTTTGTTTTCCTGCGGAAAGAAAGAAACACCATTTAAAGTCAGAGATTATAAAACAGTGGATATCGAAACCTTGTTGCAAGACTCTTTGTTGAATGTTAGAGCTTTGGAAGTTTATGAAAATAACTTGGCATATTTTGCAACGTCTACAGGTAAAGTAGGAGTAATTACGGAAGATGAAGATGGTAAAGTTGGTGTTTTAGATTATAAATACTTAATTCAGTTACAACAAGATACAATTACACCTAATTTTAGATCTTTAGCAGGAACAAAGGATAATGGCTTTGCTTTAAGTATTGGTTCTCCAGCTTTGTTATTTAAAATGGGAGGAGAAGAAGATGAAGTAGTCTACCAAGAAAACCACGAAAAAGCATTTTATGATGCAATGGATTTCTGGAATGATCAAGAAGGAATTGCTATTGGAGATCCTACAGACGATTGTATGAGTATTATAATCACTCGTGATGGCGGAAATACTTGGAATAAATTATCCTGTGATATCTTACCAAAAGCAAAAGAAGGAGAAGCCGCTTTTGCAGCAAGCGATACTAATATTGCTATTGTAGGTGATAAAACTTGGATAGCAACAGGAGGAAAGGCAAGCAGAATTTTATTCTCGCCAGATAAAGGAAAAACGTGGGAGGTTTTTGAAACTCCAATCGTGCAAGGTCTAGAAACCACAGGAATATATTCTGTAGCTTTCTACGATGCGCTTAATGGTTTTGCTATTGGTGGTGATTATACCAAAGCTGCAGATAGTTCAGCAAATAAAATTCGCACGCAAGATGGTGGAAAAACGTGGCAATTGGTTGCACAAAACCAAAGTCCGGGGTACAGAAGCTGTGTACAATATGTACCTAATAGTAATGCGAAAGGTTTAGTTGTAATAGGTTTTAAAGGAATAGATTATAGTAGTGATGCAGGAAATACTTGGAAACATTTAAGCGACGAAGGTTTTTATACAATTCGATTTGTAAATGACAGTACAGCTTTTGCTGCAGGAAATAAAAGAATCAGTAAATTGACTTTTAGAGAATAATCTAGGAATAAAAAAAAGCAGCTAATCTTTTACAATGGGCTGCTTTTTAACTTCTAGGGATTATAATTAATTTTTATATTCTTGTTTTTCTCCTTTGTGTCTTTGTTTAAATTGCTCAATCATTTTATGTTTGAAAGAGCGATTGGCTTGCATAAGTGTTAATACCTTTTTTGCAGGAAGAATTTTTAGAAGATCGTTTAAATATTTTGTGTCTAATTCTTGTTTTTCCTTTTTGATACTTAGCATTTTAAGTAAAATGGATTTAGCATCATTTTCAGAAAGATCATTAGGAGTTTGTTCTTTTATTTTTTCGAAAGATTCATTTCTTAGTTTATTTTCAGCTTCTTCATTTGCATTATAAATAGGCCAGAAATCTTGTGCTTCTTTTTCGGATAGATCTAATTGCTCGGTTATATGAGCGATTTTAAGTGCTTTTATTTTATCTCTATCCATCTTTTGAGCAAATGTGCTTAGAGAAAATAGTAATGTAAATAATAATAAATATGTTGTTTTCATTTTTTTTGTTATTCTAAAATTAATTCGGTTTCGTCAAGACTTTCTAAATAATAGTCTAATGTTTCATCATTTAAATTATAATCAATAAAATTGGTTTCGCTTAATTCTGTACTAGAAAAAAGGGAAGCTATTTCATCTGCTTCAAAATTGTTTAAAATATAAGTATCTACAGTTTCTGTTTCTAAAGAATCAAAATTGAAAGGAGTGCTAAGTATAGATAGATTAAAAAGTAGCAATATTGCAGCAGCTAAACTGGATATATAAATAAGGTTTCGTTTACTAAATAACGGAATAACTTTTACAGTATCTTCTTGATTTACCTTTGTTAAAATATCATTTTCTATATTTTTAAAGTAATCTTTAGGAACGGTAAAACCAGTTTCTGTAGCTTTATCTTTTAGATTAGCTTGACGTATTATAGATGCTTCAAAGTTTTCAAAATAATCTTTTGGAACTTTAAAACCTGTTTCTTTCTTGTTATGTAAATGGTTATGCTTCACAATCTTTAGACTCTTTTTTTTTATAAAGGTTTAATTGTTAATTATTTATTCGTTAAATAGCTTTCAATTTTTTTTACTGCTATATGGTAAGATGCTTTTAATGCACCTTCGCTAGTTTCTAATATTTCAGACATGTCTTTATATTTAATGTCTTGAAAATATTTCATATTAAAAACCAGTTGTTGTTTTTGTGGCAAAGTAGCAATGGCTTGTTGTAATTTTAATTGAATTTCGTCTCCTTCAAAATACACATCCGATTGTAAATTATTAATTGCTAGTTCTTGCGTTTCTTCATTTGTGATTTGTAATCTTCTTGCATTCTTATTTATATGTGTAATAGCTTCGTTAGTTGCTATTCTATACATCCAAGAGTAAATTTTACTATCTCCTTTAAAATTGTCGATGTTTTTAAACACCTTTATAAAAGTGTTTTGTAGTACATCGTCTGTATCATCATGAGATTTTACAATATTTCTAATATGCCAATATAATCGTTCTTTGTATTGCGTAACCAATTCTTTAAAAGCTTGCTCTTTAGAGTTTTTAGACTTTAGCTGTTGTAAAAAAAGTGTTTCGTTTAACACAGAGTACTATTAGTTTTTATTTTAAGACTAAATAATTTACAAAAAGTTTAAATAGGAAGCTGTTTTATTTTTAATTGAAAAAAAAACATTTTATTTTATAAATTTTAAACTATTGATTATCAGTGGGAAGCATGTAAAAATATCGACGAAATGCATTATAATAACGGTGAAATGCATTTTTTATTTGGTTGATATGTTTATTTGATATATATTTACATCAACAAACCTACTTAATGTTAGTCGCCCCAAGTCTAACTTAAACAAAAAAAGCTAGATATTTTATCTAGCTTTTTTTTTATTTATAGAAGTTTAGTTATTCAAAGCTTTGCATTTCTACAAGCTTTTGATACACACCATTTTTAGCAAGAAGCTCCTTATGTGTTCCTTGTTCTGCTATTTGTCCTTTTTGCATTACTAGAATTTGATCTGCATTTTGAATGGTAGATAGTCTGTGCGCAATTACAATAGAGGTTCTGTTTTTCATCATGTTTTCTAGAGCTACTTGAACTAAACGTTCGCTTTCTGTGTCTAAAGCAGAAGTAGCTTCATCTAGAATCATAATGGGAGGATTCTTTAAAACTGCTCGAGCAATACTTAGTCGTTGTTTTTGTCCGCCAGATAGTTTCCCTCCAGAATCACCAATATTAGTTTCTATGCCTTTAGGTAAGTCTTTAACAAACTCCCAAGCATTGGCAATTTTTAGTGCTTCAATAACTTCTTCATCTGTAGCGTTAGGATTTCCTATTAAGATGTTGTTTTTTACGGTTTCATTAAATAGAATAGAATCTTGTGTTACTAATCCTATTAAGCTTCGTAAGGATTTTTTAGTAAGGTTTCTAATGTCTTCACCATCAATAGAAATATTGCCTTCGTTTACATCATAAAAACGGGTTACCAGATTAGCAATGGTAGATTTACCAGATCCTGATTGTCCAACAAGTGCAACCGTTTTTCCTTTTGGTACGTTTACTGTAAAGTTTTTAAGAACTAAATGGTCTTCGTATTTAAAAGAGATATTATTAATATCTATAGCTTTTGTGAAATCTGTTTTGGTAATAGCATTTGGTTTGTCTTCTAATAAAGAAGGTGTTTCAATAATTTCCAAAACACGATCTGCCGCTGCATTACCAGCTTTTACTTTATAACTAGCTTTACTAATTGCTTTTGCTGGAGTTAATATTTGATACGCTAAAGCCATGTAAGAAATAAAAGCACTACCTGTAAGTGTTTTATCTATTAAAACCATGCTTCCACCATACCATAATAAAGCTGCAATAGTTGCAATACCTAAAAACTCACTTACAGGTGAAGCTAAATTTTGACGATTAAGTAATGTATTTGAAAAGTGATAAAATCGGTTAGTGGATTCTTGAAATTTATTATTAAAACGTTCTTCCGCATTAAAACCTTTTATTACTTTAAGTCCTCCTAAAGTTTCTTCTAAAGTAGATAAGAAGACACCTTGTTCTTGTTGTACTCTTCCAGATTTTTTCTTTAAACTTTTTCCTATTCTAGAAATTATTAATCCAGCTATAGGAATGAAAATAAAAACAAAAATAGTTAACCTTGGAGAAATGGTAAACATGGTTACAATGGCAAAGACGATGGTTAATGGTTCTTTTACTATAAGTTCTAAAACAGCAAGTAAGGAGTTCTTAACTTCGTTTACATCTCCTGAAATACGAGCGATAATATCTCCTTTTTTCTTTTCAGAATAATAAGAAATAGGTAGCGTTAGTACTTTGTTGTAAATAGAATTTCTTAAGTCTTTTAAAACACCATTTCTTAAAAATGTAATAAAATACAATGCGAGATAATTAAATATATTTTTAAGTAAAAATAAACTAATGATTAAAATAATCATGTATAACAAGGTACGTTGCGGACCTTCGTTTTCATTTGTTATAGTTACAAAATAGTTTAAATAATCACCTGCAAACGATTTAAATTCATTAATACCTTTATAAACTGGTTTTATATTTAGCTTTTTAGTTTCACCAAATAATACACTTATCATTGGCATTAACGATACCATTGCTAATGTACTAAACAGTGCATAGAGTACATTAAAGAAAATGTTGAGGTAACCATATTTTTTATACGGAATTATAAATTGAGAGATTTTCTTTAAATAATCCATTAATTAAGCTTCAAGTCTTTTATTATAGCATCAATTTTTAAAGCTAATTTGTTTTGTGTAGCTTCAAAATTGGAAGCATTTTCTAGAGTGGTATTTACGCTAATGTAAAATTTAATTTTAGGTTCTGTACCACTTGGTCTTAAAGCTATTTTACTACCATCTTCCGTATAATAAATAAGTACATTAGATTTTGGTACATCGATGCTAGTTTCTTCTCCAGAATTTAAATCTTTAGTTATAGACAATTGATAGTCTTCAATTTTAACAACTTTAGAACCATTTACTTCTTTTAAAGGGTTTTCACGAGCATCAATCATCATTTGTTTGATTTCTTGTGCACCTTCAATTCCTTTTTTAGTGATAGAAATTAAATGTTCTTTATATAAACCATGTGCTACATAAAGTTTTATTAATTCTTTATATAATGAGCTTCCGTTTGCTTTTGCTTGTGCTGCAATTTCAATAGCTAATAATGATGATGTATTGGCATCTTTATCTCTTACAAAGTCACCAACCATAAAACCAAAGCTTTCTTCGCCACCACCAATAAAATCTAGATTAGAATAATCTTTTATTAATTTAGCAATCCATTTAAAGCCTGTTAATACAATTTTACAATCTGTAGCATAGCTTTTTGCTAAAGCTGCAACCATTGGCGTAGATACAATAGTAGTTGCCACAAATTCATTTCCTTTTAATTTGTTATTCTTTTTCCATTGTTTTAATAGAAAATCGGTCATCAATACCATGGTTTGATTTCCGTTTAGAATAATCATCTTTCCTTCTAAATCTCGAACAGCAACACCTAATCTATCTGCATCTGGATCTGTACCAATTACAATATCTGCGTTTGTTTTTTCTGCTAATTCTAAAGCCATTTTTAAAGCTTCAGGTTCTTCAGGGTTTGGTGATTTTACCGTTGGAAAATCTCCATTAGGTTCGCGTTGTTCTTCAACAATATGCACATTTTTGTAACCTGCACGTTCCAACGTTTCAGGAAAAATGGTAATAGATGTTCCGTGTAAAGAAGTGAATACGATACTTAAATTGTCTTTAGCTTGCGCTGAAGTTTCAAAGGTTCCATTTTTAATAGATGCATCAATAAAAACATCATCTACTTCTTTTCCTATATATTTTATTAAATCTTCGTTTGCTTCAAATTTAATTTCTGCATAATCTAGATTATTGATGGTGTCAATTATTTCAGCATCTTGTGGCGGAACTAATTGTCCTCCATCTTGCCAATATACTTTGTAGCCATTGTATTCTGGTGGATTATGAGATGCTGTTAAAACAATTCCGCAATGACAGTTTAAATATTTTAAGGCAAATGAAAGTTCTGGAGTAGGGCGTAAGTCTTCAAATAAAAAGACTTCTATATTATTTGCAGAAAATACATCTGCAACTACTTTTGCTAGTGATTTACTATTGTGTCTACAATCAAAAGCGATGGCAACTTTTATTTTTTCACCAGGAAAAGATTGGTGTAAGTAGTTACTTATACCTTGTGTATTTCTTCCTAGCGTAAATTTGTTAATTCGGTTGGTTCCAATTCCCATAACACCACGCATTCCACCAGTTCCAAATTCTAAATCTTTATAAAATGATTCTTTTAGTTCTTTTGGGTTTGTTGCAATTAGGTCCTTGATATAGGTTTGTGTTTCCTCATCAAAAGCCGGAGTTAACCAACTGTTTACTCTTTTTAATAATTCTGGTTCTATGTGTATCATGTTGTAAATGTAATTATTATGCAAAAATACGGAAATGCTAAAGATTAAATGGACGGTAAATTAATTTCTTCTTTAACTAAATAGCGTTTTTTGTCTGATTTTGTTCTTAATATAATCTCGCCTAAAAACCCAGCAACAAAAAATTGCGTACCAATAATCATGGTAACTAAAGAGATATAAAATTGCGGGCGTTGGGTTATTAATCTACCTGTTGGGTTTAAAAATAGTTTATCTATACCTAAATACAATGCAAAACCAAATCCTATGGCAAACATTATAAAACCAAGAGCACCAAAAAGGTGCATGGGTCTTTTTCCAAATCTAGATAAAAACCAAATGGTTATTAAATCTAGAAAACCATGTATAAATCTATCTATACCAAATTTTGTTTCTCCATATTTTCTAGCTTGATGTTGTACTATTTTTTCACCAATTTTTGTGAAACCAGCGTTTTTAGAAAGTACAGGAATGTAACGATGCATTTCACCGTTTACATCTATATTTTTTACAACATCATTATGGTATGCTTTTAAACCACAATTAAAATCATGCAGTTGAACTCCAGATGTTTTTCGTGCTGCCCAATTAAAAAGTTTAGAAGGCATGTTTTTGGATATAAAAGAATCGTAACGTTTCTTTTTCCAACCAGAAACCAAATCGAAACCATCTTTAACAATCATGTGGTATAGTTCTGGTATTTCGTCTGGATTGTCTTGTAAATCGGCATCCATTGTAATGACAACGTTGCCTTTTGCTTTTTCAAATCCGGCATGTAATGCTTGTGATTTTCCAAAGTTTTTTAAGAATCTAATACCTTTTACATTGGTGTCCTTTTGTGATAATTGGGTAATGATTTTCCAAGAATCATCTGTACTACCATCATCAATAAAAAGGATTTCATAAGAAAAATGATTGGATTGCATAACTTTTGCAATCCAATCATGTAACTCTGTTAAAGATTCTTGTTCGTTAAGTAGTGGTATGACTACTGATATATTCATGTATTATGCTTCTTTTTTCATTACTAATCCACCGATTAGAGAATAAATTAAGCCAAAAATAGAGCTAAAGGCTATAAATGCAGCGTTTGCTATTAACGGACTAGAAAATTTTTCCATCATATCCATTTGTTTGTCAACGATCTCTTCGGTTAAATTTGGGTTTTCTAATAGTTTATCTCTAACAGCCTCCATTGCTAAGCCTTGAAATTCTGGATCTATAATGTAGTTGAAAATTAGAGAGTACACAGCAAATACAAGCGCACTAATTACGGCTACTAATAAACCAATTTTTATAGCTTGTCTTAAACTTAAAAGATTAGCATTACTTTTTTTGTATTGACTAATAGCATAAATAATTATTGCTGGAAAAATGATGTAATACAAATACATTGGCCATTGTATGCCTTCCAATTGCATACCAGTTACATACATAATAACTGTTATTAGAACTAGAATTAATCCTAATACTAATCCGTAATTTTTAGCAAAACTGCCAACTGATACATTTTGTGATTCCATAATTATTTTTTGATTTTTTAGTTTATAGAATTGTTAGTAAACAAATATAGCAAAACGTTACATTTTATTCCCACGAAAGTAGGAATCTTAATAAATTAAGTCATAATAATATAAAATCAAGCCGTAATCTGATCTTAATTAATTCCATATTTTAGCATTAATTCATTTTAATTAAATTATTTTTACAAAAAATATTGTGCATTAGTAAAAAATACTTAAATTTGCACCTCAAAATTAGTTAAGAAAATAAAGCATTTAGTGATGAGAAAAGGAATACATCCAGAAAATTATAGATTAGTAGCATTCAAAGATATGTCAAATGATGATGTGTTTTTAACAAAGTCTACTGCAGATTCGTCTGAAACATTAGAAGTTGATGGTGTTGAATATCCATTAATAAAAATGGAGATTTCAAGAACATCTCACCCATTTTACACTGGTAAATCTAAATTAGTAGATACAGCTGGTCGTATTGATAAGTTTAAAACTAAATACGCTAAGTTCAAAAAATAATTTAGCTTATAGATATTTTATTAAAAGCCTTTCAAAATATTGAAAGGCTTTTTTGTTTTTAATATTTAAACTACTTTTGATTTACACTTAAATTCTATACCAATGAATTATATTCTTTTTGATGGGCCTTCACGTAACCAATTACTTCCATTTACATATACACGCCCTGTTGCAGACATTCGTGTTGGTATTTTAACTATTAGAGAAAAATGGGAAAAACATTTAGGATCTACAACCACTACTATCACAGAAGATTATTTATCTGAAAAATATCCAATGGTGGAAATGGAAAAGAATGTAATGATAAATGCATCCTATCTTCCAGATTATGAGTTGGTAGAAATGATTAATTCGTTAGAAGAAAATCAAGCTATTTTTAACGACGATGAAGTTATTGCTTTTTTTACTGTAGAAGCACAAGAAGATATAGACTTAAGTACTTACGAAGCTATTGAGTATAATCAAGAAATTTTAAAAATTGAAAATTCTTGGGATATTTTCTCTAAAAATGGAGAAGCAATTCAAGAAGATTTTGAACTTTTAACAAAAGGAAGACAATCACAGCCAATACCAAGTTCTAATAATATCATTGCAGCAGAAAATATCTTTCTTGAAGAAGGAGCAAAGCTAGAATTTGCAACTTTAAATGCTAGTTCTGGACCAATCTATATTGGCGAAAATGCAGAAGTCATGGAAGGAAGTATCATTCGTGGGCCTTTTGCATTATGTAATAATGCAACAGTAAAAATGGGAGCCAAAATTTATGGCCCAACTACTGTAGGACCGCATAGTAAAGTAGGTGGAGAGGTAAATAATTCGGTATTGTTTGGGTATTCTAACAAAGGGCATGATGGCTTTTTAGGTAATTCTGTTTTAGGAGAATGGTGTAACCTTGGCGCAGACACAAACAACTCTAACCTTAAAAATAACTACGCAGAAGTTAGACTTTGGAGTTATGAAACAGCGGGTTTTGCAAGAACAGGTTTGCAGTTTTGCGGACTAATGATGGGAGATCATAGTAAATGCGGTATTAATACAATGTTTAACACTGGCACAGTTGTTGGAGTTTGTGCAAATATATTTGGAAGCGGTTTTCCAAGAAATTTTGTGCCAAGCTTTTCCTGGGGAGGAAATAGTGGTTTTACAACATACTTAACTAAAAAAGCTTTCGAAGTTGCTAAAGTGGTAATGTCTAGAAGAGATATTGACTTTACAGAAGAAGATGAAGCAATTTTAGAACATGTTTTTAGCGACACTAAAAAATGGCGAAGCAGCTATTAAGTTATTTACTATTGTACTAATATTTTTATGAAGAATATATTTTGGGTTTGTTTTGTAATGCTGTTATGTATTAGTTTTAAAGGGTTTTCACAAATCGATAAAATCAATATTGTTAACTTAAAACTTAACGATGAGAACAATCATTTTGGAGTCTCTTATTTAGAAGATAATAAAATTGTTTTCACATCCAATTTGTTGACTAGAAGAGGAAAGCAAGAATTTCTTAATGGCACACCTTTAGTAGCCTTATATCAAGGAGAAATAGATCAAGAAGGCGAAATTATTGATGTTGCCCCGCTACCAAGTAAGTTAGATGGTGATGCTTTTAATATGTCAGCAGCCGCTTTTTATACAACAGATAAAAAATACATGGTGATTACTACCAATGTTTATAATACTACACGAGATGCTAATTTATCGCAAAAAGCATCCAAATTAAGAATGGAAATTGGGGAATATATAGAAGGTATAGGTTGGACTAACTTTAAAGTGCCTTCTTTTTGTAATCCGAGATCTTCTTACGGACATCCAGCAATTAGTCCAGACGGTAAATATATGTATTTTGTTTCAACAATGCGTGGGACTCTTGGTGGTACAGATATTTTTAGAGTGGCCATTAACGAAAATAATGTTTTTGGAAAGCCAGAAAATTTAGGTCCAAAAGTAAATACTAGAAAAAAAGAACTTTTTCCATTTATAGGTAAAGATAACGCCCTTTATTTTTCATCTAATAGACCAAAAGGAAAAGGACAACTAGACATTTATAAATGTGAAATTCTTGAAGATGGAACTTTTAGTGAAGCGGAATTACTAGACGATCCAATAAATTCTAGGTTTGATGATTATAGCTTTATGCTTAACGATAATTCAGAATCGGGTTACTTTACTTCTGCTAGACCAAAAGGAAAAGGTGGAGACGATTTATACTATTTCTTCACCAATTAGATATTAAATACATTATTTATTTTATTACTTAATAAATAATAATTCTAAATTAATTGATTTTTTTGTTTTTAGGTGGACGTTTATTATTTTTTGGTTTAAGTTGCTAAAAATTAACTTTCATAGCATAAAATAATACCTAGTCGTAACTTATCATGTTTATTTTAAAAAATAAATTTTACTTTTCTATACTCTATTTTTCCATTCTTATAATTGATATAATAGTAAAATTTGGACTAGATGCTATTCCTTTTAGATTTATCACTAAGCCTTTAATAGTTGTTTCTTTAGTCTTATTTTATTGGATGAATAGTAACGAAAAGTCTAAGAGAAATTTTGTTTTCATGGTTTTAGCTTTATTCTTTTTTCTTTTAGGAGATATATTTTTAATATTTAAAGATGTTTCTTTACTTTTTTCCTTAGGGATGTTAGGCTTTATTTTTGGTAAATTGTTTTTTACTTTTAGATTTTCTAATCAAAATGATTTTAAATTAGTTAGATTACTTCCTGTAGTTATTTTTTGCTTTGTTTACATATTTGTAGTTCTAAATATTATATATGACAATCTAGGAGATTATTTTATTCCTGTTCTAGTTTATCTGTTTGTAGCTATGCTTACATTACAGTTTGCTTATTTAAGAAAGTCTGGGGTAGATACTAAAAGTTATTTATCCGTTGGGATTGGAATTTTATTTTCTGTAGTAGCAGATTCTGTTGCCGTTTTAGCGCAGTTTTATGAGAACAATTTTTTTTATGATAAGGTTACCGTTATACTATTCTATGGTATTTCGCAGTATTTAATTGTAATGGGTATCATTGAAGAAAAAGCAAAGATAGATAATAGCTTTTATGAAGATGTTAGTATCGGAATCTGATAAATTATTTTTTGGAAACCTGCTTTAATTCTAATAAATTAATTGGATTTATTCCTAAACCGTTGACATTTTTTCTTGTAAATCGAACAACTTCATCATAAAACATAGGAATAATTGGAGATTCTTGCATTACTAAGGAATCCATTTTTGAATATAATTTTTCCCTTTTTAAAGTATTCGTTTCTATAAAAGCCTTTTCATACCAAAGATCAAACTGTTCATTTTTAAAATGGGTGTAATTCGGTCCGTTTGGCGCAAAATTCTTACTATAAAATAAAGAAAGATAATTTTCAGCATCGGGATAATCTGCAACCCAACTTGCTCTAAACATATCTGTTTTTCCGTTAGCCTTTGCTTCTTTTAAAGCGGAAGCAGGAACGACATCTACTTTAATATTTAGTCCTGTTTTTTTTAATTCTCGTTGTATATATTCGCAAAAACTCAAGTAATTACTAGTGGTAGTAAGTGTGATTTCTGGGGTTTTATTTCCAGTTTCGTTTATATATTTTGCAACTAAACTTTTCGCTTTTTCTGGTTGATAATTATAACCTATAGTTGCATTATAACCAGGAAGTCCTTTAGGAATAAAACCTCCATTTGCAGCAATACCAATCCCATTTCTTAAATAGGTCATCATTTTTTTTCTATCGAAACCAAAGTTTACGGCTTGCCTAAGCAATTTAGATTGTACTACATTAGCTTCCGTATCCATATAAAAACCAAGGTATTCAGTGTTTAAATATGGGCCACGAATCATGTTTACATCAGGAACATACGTATCTCGAAGCGCACCAGTTGCTGTTAAAATTTCATCTTTATAGGAAGCATCTAAACCAGATACAAAATCTAAATTACCTTGTGCAAATTGTAAAAACTCACTTTGCTTATCTGGTAAAAAGGTAATAGCCACAGCTTCTAGATAAGGAAGGGGATTTCCATTTGCATCTTTTTCAAAATAATCGACATTCTTTCTAAAAACGAGTTTGATGTTTTCTTCCCAACGCTTAAATCTAAATGGACCAGTACCAATTGGGTTTGCTCTAAAATCGCTACCATAATGTGTAACAATTTCTTTTGGTACTACAGAGCAATACTTCATGGTTAACAATCCTAAAAAGGCAGGAAAAGGTTGTTTTAATTGTATTTGAAAAACAGAATCATTTATTGCTTTAAAATGTTCCACTTTGTTTAATACCCAACTTCCAGATGAAGCTACTTTTTTATCCTTTAACCGATGGAAGCTATATTCAAAATCACTAGCAATAACATTTCTGGTAGAATCTTTATTAAAAAGAACATGCTTATGAAAATTCACATCATCACGAAGTAAAAAGGAGTAGGTAAGGGCATCGGGAGAAATAGACCAACTTTTGGCAATACAAGGCTGCACGTTTAAGTTTTCATCCATTTGTACCAATCCATTAAATAATTGATGAATTGCCCAAATATCTGCATTGTCTTTAGCAAAGGCTGGATCTAAAGAACCTATATTTTTGTGCTCGTTATAGCGAAACACAGTATTTTTGTTTTCTTTTTTGGTGACACAACCTAAAAACAAGATAAAAACTAGAAAGCGAAATTTCATTTAAAACATTTAAAGTTATATATTGTATACAATAGTATTCATTTAAAATTTAAAATTATGAAAAAAAATTACATGTTATTTTTATTAAGTATATTTTTTGTTTGTGCTATAAATGCCCAAACAACTTTAACACATTCTACAGATCCTACTACTATTGTACCAGGTACCGTTTCCTGTCAAGCAGGAGGAATTACTTCAGATAATATTTATTATAGAAGTTTTGATATAGCGACAATGGGTGTATCTCCATTTAGTGTTCTGGAAGTTTCTTTTGGTGTAGAAAATGCTATTATAGATCCTACAGAACCATTAACCATAGATGTTGTTATTTATTCGGCAACTGTAGATTTGCCAGGAGCTGCTTTAACAGAAATAGCTCGAGTACCTGTGCCTATTGTTGATGCAGATGCAGGAACTATTAAAACAGTCCCAATTGTTGCAACAGTAACTACAAATTATTTAGTTAGTACTATTGAAATACCAGTTAGTGCTACTGCACAATTTAGTCTGGCATCAAATAATTTAGGTCAATCGGCGCCTACCTATATTTCTTCGGCAGGATGTAGTATCAATTCTCCTACCGATATGGCAAATGTGGGGGGGGGGTTTCCAGATGTACATATACTTATGAGTGTTAGAGATTTTGTTACTCTAAGTATTGATGATAATAGTCTAGAAGCAATTTCAGTTTATCCAAATCCAACTAAGGATTTTATTCATATTAATATGGCTAATCCAGAAAGTATTGAAAAAGTAGAGTTGTTTGATATAACAGGAAAAAACGTTTTAAGCTTTACCAATACAACTAAAGTTAATATTTCAAATTTAAGCAATGGTATATATATGCTACATATAAAAACCGATAAAGGAAGTATTAATAAAAAAGTAATCAAGAATTAGATAATTTTTTAAAAGAATAAAAAGAGCGTTTTAACTATTTAAAACGCTCTTTTTATGTAATTTTGCATCGTTTTATTATTCAATTCATGGCACAAAAGAAAGTCGCATTTTATACTTTAGGTTGTAAACTTAATTTTTCGGAAACATCTACTATTGCTAGAAACTTTAAAGATGAAGGTTTTGAACGCGTAGATTTTAAGGAAGAAGCTGATATATATGTTATTAATACATGTTCTGTTACAGAAAATGCGGACAAACGATTTAAAACGATTGTAAAACAAGCGCAAAAGATTAATCCGGATGCCTTTGTTGCTGCAGTAGGTTGTTATGCACAACTTAAACCACAAGAATTAGCAGATGTACATGGTGTGGATTTAGTGCTTGGCGCAACCGAAAAATTTAAAATCACAGATTACATAAACGATCTTTCTAAAAATGATTTTGGGGAAGTGCATTCTTGTGAAATAGAAGAAGCAGACTTTTATGTTGGTAGCTATTCTATTGGAGATAGAACACGTGCTTTTTTAAAAGTACAAGATGGTTGTGATTATAAATGTACTTATTGTACCATTCCTCTTGCTCGAGGGATTTCTAGAAGTGATGAGCTTTTAAACGTACTAAAGAATGCAAAAGAAATTTCTGAAAAAGGAATAAAAGAGATTGTACTTACCGGAGTTAATATTGGTGATTATGGTAAAGGGGAATTTGGTAATAAAAAACACGAGCATACGTTCTATGAACTAGTACAAGCATTAGATGAAGTGGAAGGTATTGAGCGTCTACGAATCTCTTCAATAGAACCAAATTTATTGAAAAATGAAACTATAGATTTTGTTTCTAAAAGCAGAATATTTGTACCCCATTTTCATATTCCTTTGCAAAGCGGAAGTAATGAAATTTTAAAATTAATGCGAAGAAGATACATGAAAGAGTTGTATGTAGATCGCGTTAATAAAATAAAAGAAGTGATGCCTCACGCTTGTATTGGTGTAGATGTTATTGTTGGTTTCCCTGGTGAAACAGATGAAATGTTTTTAGAAACCTATAACTTTTTAAACGGATTAGATATTTCTTATTTACACGTTTTTACGTATTCTGAAAGAGATAATACGGTTGCAGCTACTATGGAAGGTGAGGTACCTAAAAACGTAAGAGCAAAGCGTAGTAAAATGCTTCGAGGTTTGTCGGTAAAGAAACGAAGAGCATATTATGAAAGTCAAATAGGCAGCTCTAGAACCGTTTTGTTTGAAAGTGAGAATAAAGAAGGCTACATACACGGTTTTACCGAAAATTATGTAAAAGTGAAAACACCTTGGAATCCAGAGTTAGTTAATACATTACAGGATGTAACACTTACCAAAATTGATGATGATGGTATAGTAAGATTTGACTTTATAAAAGAATTGGTATAAAAAAAACGAAAGCATTTGCTTCCGTTTTTATATAGTATAACAGTAATTTTAATACTTGTTAAATCCTTAAACCTACAGGTAGCATACTCTTGTATTGCCTGTTTTTTCTAATAAACTTTGCTATTTCCGGACTTGTAGGAACAACGCTTAGGTTTCTTTCTTCAATATTTTTTAGAACAAGTATTATAAATTCATTTTGAAAATCTTCAGAAAATAGGTTTTCAGGAATTATAAGTTTGGTTAAAAATATTTTTCTTTCTTGAAGGGAATATTCAATTTTTACTAATTCATCTTCAATTTTTAATTCATATTGACGTAAGAAGTCATTATCAATTAATTCAGCTGCATCAATCATAATTAATTTGTTTAATTCAATAAAAAATAAGGAGTCAAAACTTTTTTACATAGTTTTGTGATGTAAATTTACGAAAATTAATCGGTTATTTATAGTTATTAAGAACATAAAAACTAATGAATCAAGAACTTATACATGTATATTTAATGCCTGGAATGGCTGCTAATCCCACTATTTTTGAGCATATAAAATTACCAGAAAATCAGTTTCAAATACACTGGTTAGAATGGATGATTCCTCATAAAAACGAATCTTTAAGCGATTATGCAAAACGTATGACGCTGCATATTAAACATGAAAATATTGTATTACTAGGGGTTTCTTTTGGAGGTATCCTAGTGCAAGAAATGAGTAAACATATTAAGCTACGTAAGTTAATTATTGTATCTTCTGTGAAAACCATGCACGAGTTGCCAAAACGTATGAAAATTGCAAAACATACAAAAGCCTATAAAGTTGTACCAACTAGTTTAGCTGGTAATATAGATGCAATAGCAAAATATACCTTTGGTAAAAGTGTTGCTAAAAGAGTAGAGCTTTATAAAAAATACATGTCGGTTACCAGTAAAGAATACTTAGATTGGGCAATTGAGCAAGTTGTATGTTGGCATCAAGATAAACCAATACCTGGAATTATTCATATTCATGGAGATAAGGACATGGTTTTTCCTTATAAACATATTACCGATTGTATCACAGTAAAAGGAGGAACACATATTATGATTATTAATAAATACAAGTGGTTCAATGAAAATTTACCAAAATTGATATTACAGTAATTTCTGGCGTAAAATTTGCTATATATTTTTTAACTTTATAAAAAAATCAAATACTATGAAAAGGATTAAAAATGCACTTGCACTATTTGGATTATTAGGCTTATGTACTATGTTTGTTTTTGCATTGCAAGATGCACCAACAGACGAAAATTTTGAAAAGAAAATAATCAACGATTATAACGTTTACGCTTTACAAGTTCCTAGTTATTTAGATTTTGCTGGAGAACAAGTGCCTTTGCATAATCCAGATATTCTAGAACGTATGGATAGAGAATTGTTAGTAAATACCTACTGGCAATCTAATGGGTTCTTAATGTTTAAACGTGCACGAAAATACTTTCCTATTATAGAACCTATTCTTGCAAAACATGGTATTCCAGACGATTTTAAATATTTAGCAGTTATTGAAAGCGGACTAACAAACGCGAGATCACATGCAGGAGCAAGTGGTGTTTGGCAAATTATGAAAGGTACCGGAAGAGAATATGGACTAGAAGTAAATGATAATGTAGATGAACGTTATAATATAGAATTAGCAACAGAGGTTGCATGTGAATACTTAAAAAAATCTAAAGAAAAATTAGGCTCTTGGACGCTTGCAGCTTCTGGGTATAATGCCGGAATGGCGGGAATGGCTAGAAGATTAAAAGAACAAGATGTTTCTAGTTATTACGATTTACTTTTAGGAGAAGAAACAGGACGTTATGTTTTTAGAATCATTGCGCTTAAAGAAATTTTAAGCCACCCAGATAAGTATGGCTTTAATTTTAGAGATAAAGATCTATATGGATATATACCAACTTATAAAGTGGAAGTGGATACCGTAGTTGCAGATTTTGCTAGTTTTGCTAAAGGATTTGGTATTAACTATAAAATACTTAAACTACACAATCCTTGGTTACGAGAACCTAAACTAAACAATGCATCTAGAAAAAAATATTTGATCGATATACCTCGAGAAGGATACTATAATACAAATCCTTAAAATAAGTGTTTGTTAAAAAAAGGATAGCTTTAAACTTAAAGCTATCCTTTTTTTTTTTGTTTTAAATGGAAGTAATCTTCAAGTACTATATTGTTTGTTAAAATTATCTAATTTAAGATGTTGCCAAGACTTTATTCTTATATATTTGCCGACTTAAAATAATTATCAAGAATCTCGAAAGGAGATAGCAACCTGCAATAACAAGCAAGGTGCTAAAGCGATAAGCCAATATTTTGGAAAAAATGTTAATTCAATTTCTTTTCTATTTGCTTTTTGTCTTCTTTCTATTAAAAAGAAAAAATGGCAAAATTGAATCCTATTACACCAAGTTTTACAGCACTAATTCCATTATTTGTATTTGTATTTACTTTTTTAGGTGTTGGTTTATATCAAAACGATTTTTATGCACTACCAGCTCCTATAGCAGTTATCTTAGGTATTATAGTTGCTTTTGTAATGTTTAAGCAATCGGTGAACTCTAAAATTCAAACGCTTTTAAAAGGTTGTGGAGATGATAAAATACTAACCATGTGTTTAATCTATTTATTAGCTGGAGCTTTTGCTGCTATTACTAAGGCCACAGGAAGTGTCGATGCTATTGTAAATCTAGGCTTGGACTTTATTGCCATTGAATATATTTATTTTGGTGTGTTTATTATTGCAGCCTTTCTATCTGTTTCTACAGGAACTTCGGTTGGTGCCATTGTTACCTTAGCACCAATTATTATGGGGATTGCAGATCAAGGAGGAACATCTCTCGCTGTGCTTTGTGGTGCATTGCTAGGAGGTTCTATGTTTGGAGATAATCTATCTGTTATATCCGATACTACTATTGCTGCTACGCAATCTCTAGATTGTAAGATGAGTGATAAGTTTAAAGAAAATATAAAAATAGCACTTCCTGCTGCAATTATTACTTCCGTAATCTTAATGGTTCAAGGTTTTGATTTGGAAACGAATACCGCTGAAAATGTAATCTACACTTATAATATTATAAAAATACTACCTTATATCTTAGTTATTTTACTTTCCGTTTTTGGAGTAAATGTATTTGTAACACTCCTTTTAGGAATTATTTCAGCAGGTATCTTAGGACTGTTTTACGGCGATTTTACACTGATAGAATCCACAAAAATTGCATATTCTGGCTTTACAAGTATGACCGAAATATTTTTACTGTCATTATTAACTGGAGGATTGGCAGCTTTAGTAGAAAAAAATGGAGGAATAGATTATGTCTTAAATAAAATTAAAACCTTAATTAAAAGTAAAAAGTCCGCGCAGTTTGGTATTGCAGGTTTGGTAAGTACTATTAATGTAGCAATTGCTAATAATACAGTTTCTATTATAATAGCGGGATCTATAGCCAAAACGATTAATGATGAATATGCTTTAGATAATAAAAAGACAGCTTCTATTTTAGATATTTTTGCTTGTATTACGCAAGGGCTATTGCCTTATGGCGCACAAGTATTAATGATCTTAAGCTTTTCGCAAAGCAAAATAAACTATATAGACTTGGTACAAAACACATGGTACTTACTATTATTATTAGTAAGTACCATTTTGTTTATTGTTTTTAGGACGAATAAAAAACAGGTAATTCAGTAAGAATTATCTGCTTTTTCTTTTTTGTGAACGCATAGAACCACCTTGACCATAATGTTGATTAGGCGCTTGTGCACGCTTCATATTATCTTTCATCATTTTGATCTGTTCTTTCAACATATCTCGTTTGTCCAATTTTTCAGCTTCCTTTAAAAGAATTTGTGCTTCTTGCTTTCTTCTTTTAGTGAAAGCAATACCAGCTAAATTTAATTTTGCCATAGCTAAATCATGATCCATAGATAAACCAAGAGTAATTGCTTTTTTAAAGCGCTTTTCAGCTTCGTTCATATCTGTTTGGCTAACCATTATACCTTTAAGGTAATTGAAATAACCTTGCTGTTTTGTTACTAAAGCAGCTTCCGGATTTTTGATTTTATCTAACCATTTATTGGCTCCTTCGAAATCTTGCTTACGTAATTTTAAAAAAGCTAATAAAATAAATTCATTTTTAAAGTATAAGAAAATAAATATTAATGATAATAAAATAAGCATAATACCATTACCAATATAACCTTCAATAAACTGCCAAACAGCTGTTCCTACTATGGCTGCCGCAATAATTAACTTAAAATTTTTGTTGTACATTTTTTACTAAAATTTATGGAATACAAAGAAACTAAATTTTTATGAAAAACACTGCTTTATAAATTTCAAAAAAATATTTAAATTTAGGTTTGTTAAATAAAAAAGGCTTTGTATATTTGCGCGCACATTTGAGGAAACTCAACCCTGAGAAAATATATAATTAAGAAGATTTAAAAAAATAAGACAATGCCAAAAAGAACGTTCCAACCATCAAAGAGAAAGAGAAGAAACAAACACGGTTTCAGAGAAAGAATGGCATCTGCTAATGGAAGAAAAGTACTTGCACGTAGAAGAGCTAAAGGAAGAAAGAAATTGTCTGTATCAACTGAAACAAGACATAAAAAATAATGATTAACAATTGTTAATATATAAAAGGCGTTACTTAGGTGTAACGCCTTTTTTTATATCTAATAAATATTATTTTTGCAACACACTATAATTAAATAAAATGCCAAAAAACACGCAACTAAAATCGATTTTAATTATTGGTTCTGGACCAATTGTTATAGGGCAAGCCTGTGAGTTTGATTATTCAGGAACTCAAGCCTTACGCTCCTTAAGAGAAGACGGTATAGAAACCGTTTTAATTAATTCTAATCCTGCAACTATCATGACAGATCCTTCTATGGCAGATCATGTATACTTGTTGCCTTTAACTACCAAGTCTTTAATTCAAATATTAAAAGAACATCCAGAAATTGATGCTGTTTTACCTACAATGGGAGGACAGACCGCTTTAAATTTGTGTATTGAAGCAGATGAAAAAGGTATTTGGAAAGATTTTGGAGTCGAAATTATTGGTGTAGATATTGACGCTATTAATATTACCGAAGATAGAGAGAAGTTTAGAGAGCTTATGCTTAAAATTGGTGTGCCAATGGCGCCTCAAGCTACTGCAACTTCTTACTTAAAAGGAAAAGAAATCGCACAAGAGTTTGGTTTTCCTTTAATTATTAGAGCTTCGTTCACTTTAGGTGGTGCTGGTGCTTCTTTTGTTCATAAAGAAGAAGACTTTGATGAATTGTTAACTCGCGGACTAGAGATTTCTCCAATCCATGAGGTAATGATCGATAAAGCATTAATAGGTTGGAAAGAATACGAATTAGAACTTTTACGTGATGCTAATGATAATGTAGTAATTATCTGTTCTATTGAAAACATGGACCCTATCGGGATTCATACCGGAGATTCTATAACTGTAGCTCCAGCAATGACATTAAGTGATACGACGTATCAGAGAATGCGTGATATGGCAATTCATATGATGCGCAGTATTGGTGATTTTGCTGGTGGATGTAATGTGCAGTTTGCAGTAAGTCCGGATGAAAACGAAGATATAATCGCTATTGAGATTAATCCTCGTGTTTCGCGTTCTTCCGCATTAGCGAGTAAAGCTACAGGATATCCTATTGCAAAAATTGCTGCAAAATTAGCTATTGGTTATCACTTAGATGAATTACAAAACCAAATTACAAAATCTACTTCGGCTTTATTTGAGCCTACTTTAGATTATGTAATTGTGAAAATACCGCGTTGGAACTTCGATAAATTTGAAGGAAGTGATAGAACACTCGGACTACAAATGAAGTCTGTAGGTGAAGTCATGGGAATTGGTCGTTCGTTTCAAGAAGCATTACATAAAGCAACACAGTCTTTAGAAATTAAACGTAACGGATTAGGTGCAGATGGAAAAGGATATAAAGATTACGATCAAATTTTAAGCAAGCTGAAACATGCAAGTTGGGATCGTGTTTTTGTTATTTACGATGCTATTCAAATGGGAATTCCGTTAAGCAGAATTCATGAGATTACTAAAATCGACATGTGGTTCTTAAAGCAGTATGAAGAATTATACATGCTGGAAAAAGAGATTTCCACTTTTAAAGTAGAAACCATTCAAAAAGATTTGTTACTAGAAGCTAAACAAAAAGGATATGGTGACAGACAAATAGCACACATGCTTGGTTGTTTAGAAAGTCAGGTATACAATAAACGTGAAGAATTAGGTGTAAATAGAGTGTATAAATTAGTAGACACTTGTGCTGCAGAATTTAAAGCAAAGACTCCTTATTATTACTCTACGTTTGAAAATGATGTAGAAACTGCAGACGGAAAACGTTACGCAGATAATGAAAGTGTGGTTTCCGATAAAAAGAAAATTATAGTTCTTGGTTCTGGTCCAAATAGAATTGGTCAAGGTATCGAGTTCGATTATTGTTGTGTTCATGGTGTTTTAGCTGCCGCGGAATGTGGTTATGAAACCATCATGATTAACTGTAATCCAGAAACGGTTTCTACCGATTTTGATACTGCAGATAAATTATACTTCGAACCTGTTTTTTGGGAACATATTTATGATATCATCAAACACGAAAAACCAGAAGGTGTTATCGTGCAACTTGGTGGACAAACGGCTTTAAAGCTTGCTGAAAAATTAGATAGATACGGAATCAAAATTCTTGGTACTACCTATCAAGCTTTAGATTTAGCAGAAGATAGAGGTTTATTTTCTAACATGCTGAAAGAAAATAATATTCCATATCCAGAATTTGATATTGCTACAACAGCAGATGAAGCAGCTGCAATTGCAGATGTTTTAGACTTCCCAATATTGGTAAGACCTTCTTATGTACTTGGTGGACAAGGAATGAAGATTGTAATTAATAAGCAAGAACTGGAAAAACATGTTGTTGATTTATTAAGAAGAATGCCAGGAAATCAATTGCTTTTAGATCATTATTTAGATGGCGCAATAGAAGCAGAAGCAGATGCTATTTGTGATGGTGAAAACGTGTACATTATTGGTATAATGGAACATATTGAACCTTGCGGAATCCACTCTGGAGATAGTAATGCTACATTACCTCCTTTTAATTTAGGGGAGTTTGTAATGCAACAAATAAAAGACCACACTAAAAAAATTGCTTTGGCATTAAATACCGTAGGTTTAATAAACATACAGTTTGCTATTAAAGATGATATTGTATACATTATTGAAGCAAATCCTAGAGCTTCACGTACAGTACCATTTATTTCTAAAGCTTATGGGGAGCCTTATGTAAACTATGCTACTAAAGTAATGTTAGGGGAGAAGAAGGTTACCGATTTCGACTTTAAACCACAACTTAAAGGATACGCAATTAAGCAACCAGTATTCTCTTTTAATAAGTTTCATAATGTAAATAAACAACTTGGGCCAGAAATGAAAAGTACAGGAGAAAGTATTTTATTTATCGATAGCTTAAAAGATGATGAGTTTTATAATTTATATTCTAGACGAAAAATGTATTTGAGTAAGTAATATTTTTTGTTTTTATTGTTAAATGAGTTATTTTTAGAGTGTTAAACATTGTTAATCAATATTTTAAACATGAAAAAAAATAACTCATTTTACTTTACTCTATTGTGTATTCCTATTTTTGCAATGCTATTTCTTTCTTATAGTTCTGGTCAAACCGTGTATTATGTTTCGGGTTCTCCATCAGATAATATGGATGCTTTAAATGAGCAAGGTAATGGGCTTATTGGTAATTGTTCTACCTGTCATACCGGTAATGCTGTAATTACAAATAGCTCTACCATTTCTTTGATTGTTCCTTCAGATTATGAATTAGATACTAGGTATTCTATTACAGTATCTTCTAGTTCTAGTGCAGCAAGACAAGGGTTTCAAATGTCTGTGGAAGATACAGCGAATATGAAAGTAGGGGACTTTGAAGGGGATGGATTTAGTACGCAAGCATTTGTTAGTCCTATAGTGAATAGAGGAGAAGCTATAACGAATACTGGTAATGGTTCTTATCAAAATTCTTGGACTTTTGATTGGACTTCTCCCGCAACCAACGTTGGTCCAGTAACATTTTACGTAGCTTTAAATGAATCTAATTTTGATAACAATACAACAGGTGATCAAATTCACTTAAAGCAATCTTCTTCTAATTTATTATCTACAGAGAACGCTGTTTTTAAAGATTTAAAAGTATATCCTAATCCGGGTCAAGATTTTGTAACCATTGGCTTACCTGCAAATATAGAAAACACGATAGTTACTGGTTTCGATTTTCTTGGTAAACAAATATTAGTTCAAGATGTAACAGCTAACAACACTATCGATGTTTCTTCTTGGCAAGCAGGAGTTTATTTAATGCATGTAACAAATGATAAAGGATCTATTACAAAGCGCTTTGTAAAGCAATAGGTTTGCCAAGCTTTCTCTAGATGGAAAGGCTATAAAAAAAACTGTAATTCAAATAATTAGGATATCTCATAAGAAAGTTAGTTTAATGACAGAAACAATAACCCTGTTAGTATAGCAATACCAAAACTAATAAGCGTTCCAATTAATATGTATTCGGTAAGTTTTCGGTGTTTCGATTCTTTTAAATCACCAAATCTAAAAACAGATTTTGCAGTGATTAAAAAACCAACAGCTTCCCAATGTCCAACAACAACAAAAATAAAGACTAAAAGACGTTCTAAGATCCCAATGTATTTTCCTGCATCTTTAAGGGATTCATTATTTTCTGTAAGTTTCGAAATATTCCATTTTGTGAAAATGGTTTTCATGATGATAGAAACCGGTTGCGTTAAAAATGCCAAACAGGTTAATAAAAGTAAATTTTCTTCCGTAAAAAGCGCTTTAAAATCTATTGCTGTATTGGTATATATATAATAGGTTATTAGAATTACTAGTATATGAAGTGCTTGATCTATAAAAAAGAGTAAGCGTTTTGTTTTTTTCTTTTGAATTTGAAGCTTAATAGCATCTATAATAAAGTGTGAAACACCAATTAGCAGTACTACTGGCCAAAGAGAAAGATCCCAAAGGATTACGAGTAATAATATAATATGAATTAATATATGAAAATATAATTTTGGAGATTTTAACTTTTTGCGCTCTTTATCTTTAACCCATTTTTGTGGTTGTAAAAAGAAATCACCAATGATGTGTGCTAATAAAAGTTTAATAAGTAGTATCATATTAAGATGCTTATTTTTTTCTTATACATGTTGTTTAAAGCTAAAATTTCATCCAGATTCGCACGTTTTATACGTTTACTAATAGCATTTTGATTAGTACCTATTAATTTTGCTAAATCTTCTTGTAATGCTTTAGGGTTTTCTAAAGTTAATTTAACAATTTCTGCCGAATTAACTGTCCAATGATCCATACTAATTAATGCTAGTTTGAAATATAGATTCAACTCGTCATTAAGTATTTGTGATTTCGTTTTTATTTTTAGGTTTTGTTTTTCCTTTTTTAAAGTCTCAAAAGTTTCCCCTGAAAATATAAAAGCTTCTCCATTAGATTCTGTAACATCTTTGCCTTGATATGTTTTTTCGCCAATACCAATAGCCAACCTAACATCTAATCCTTTTATCATTTTTATTGCTGCTTTTATATAAATAGCAGCTTCAAAACTTTTGGTGATGTCTTTAATTTCAATTTGAAAACTGTCTCCACGATAAATTTCCCATAGTGTATTGTCTGTTTCTAAATACGATAGAGCAGCTTTTAAATGGCTAAGCCAAATCTCTGGATTTTTTTGTCCGCGGGATTTGATAATATCTCCTGTTATTATGCTTGTCATTCGTTTTGATTTTTATCATATTTTTAAATGATAATTATATTTATCGCTTAATTTAGTGATAAATATAATTATCACTTTATTGCGTGATAATCAAATATATTCCTTTTTTATGGAATAATCAAGTTTATTCCTTTAAAAGGGAATATTTTTATTTATTCCTTAATAGTGGAATAATCATGAATATGTAGTTTGTAGGGAGTATTAATAGGAATAAAACTAACTAGAAAAGTGATCTGGTAAATCAATGCGAACACGATGATCTTTTAATTCATTGAAATAGTTTTCCAAAGAAAAGTCTACATGATTAAACTCTTCTTGTCTTGCTCTGTGGTTTTCGTTACGATTTATTGCTTTTAAAAAACGAACTACTTCTTTTTTATCATTTAATATTAAACCGGGAACAATTACCGATTTGCCTGCATCGTCTTTAGCAACCATTGTAAAATAAGAAGAATTACAATGTTTGGTTTCACCAGTTCTAATATTTTCTGCTTCTACACGAATACCAACAACCATAGAGGTGCTACCAACATAATTAACAGAGGCTTTCATAGTTACAAGATCGCCAATTTCTATCGGACTTAAAAAATCGACCGTATTTACAGAAGCAGTAACACAATAGGTTTCCGAATGTTTGGAACCACAAGCAAAAGCGATTTCATCCATTAAACTTAAAATATAACCACCATGAATTTTTCCACCAAAATTGGAGTGGGATGGTTGCATGAGTAATGATATACTTATACGAGAAGAATCTACAGTTTTAAATTTTAGTTTCATATTAGTATCTATTGTTTCGTGAGGTGTCTTCTTCTACTTTGGTGATAAAATATTTGGTATCTCCCAACCAAAATAAGGTTTTGTAACGTTCAAAATACGTTAGTTTTACAAACTTGCCTTGTAAGCGATTTAAGTCTTTTATGGCTTGTTCTTCTTTGTCTTCTACAGAAAATTTAAACATTTGTGCTTCAGAAACACCTTGGCTAATTTCGCCTTCCCAAGTTTTAAATAGTACTCCTTTGCTTGTAAATTTAACTAATTGTCCAGATCTAACACCTTCACTATAGGTTGCAAAATAGATAAAGCAGAAATATGCAGCTGCTATGAACACTATGGTAATGAATACTTTTATTAAAAATTTTATCATAATATGTATATGCTAATCGTTAGATGCAGCGCGTTTTGTAATGGTTTTAGACTTCGTGTCTTTTTTCTTTAATACCAATTTCAGTTTCCATTCTATAAAAAATACCAATAGCAGATAATAAGATTCCTAATAATAAAGTTATAATAATAATGAACATATCAAAATCTGGTTTGTTTATGATACTATATCCAGAAATTAGTAAAACAAGTGCAAAGCTAACTAAACCAACACCAATAACTAATACTCTATAATAACGAAAGCGTAAAAACCATTTATATATAGTATCTATTTTTTTCTTATTCATTATCTTCTTTAGCGCGTTTTATAATGGGTTCTGGTAATGCTTTTTTTGCTTTGGCTCCTAGTTTCTTTATTTTTTCAACGCTAGTTATAAGATTTCCTTTTCCTTCCACTAATTTATTCATAGCAGCAGAATAGTCTGTTTTTGCAGCATCAATCTTTTTTCCAACTCCGGTTAAATCGGTTACTAAACCATGAAATTTATCATATAAAGCACCAGCTTGCCTAGCAATTTCAATGGCATTTTGTTGTTGTTTTTCATTATTCCACATACTATCTACCGTTCTTAAAGTAGCCAATAGCGTAGAAGGTGTAACAATTACTATATTTTTCTCGAATGCTTTATTATAAATGGAATTGTCGGCATTAATGGCAACCGCAAAAGCAGGTTCAATTGGAATAAATAGCAATACAAAATCCGGACTTTCAATATCGTATAAATCTTCGTATTTCTTTTCAGAAAGCTGATCTACATGTCTTCTAATCGAATTGATATGTGCTTTTAAGTACGTTTCACGCTCATCATCTTCGGCATTTACATAACGCTCATAATCTGTTAAAGACACTTTACTGTCAATAATCATTTTTTTGTTATCTGGTAAATGCAATACAATATCCGGAAGCACTCTTGTACCATCTTCTCTGGTGAAATTTTGCTGTACAAAGTACTCTCTGTCTTTTTCTAATCCCGATTTTTCAAGAACACGTTCTAAGACTAATTCGCCCCAATTTCCTTGCATTTTACTATCTCCTTTTAAGGCTCTAGTAAGGTTTGTAGCTTCTTTAGTCATTTGTTGGTTTAAATCTTTTAAACCTAATAATTGTTCTTTTAAAGCAGAATGCATACTGATGCTTTCCTTTTGGGTATCGTCTACTTTCTTTTCAAAAATTTGAATTTTCTCTTGAAGCGGATGTAATATTTGTTGGATATTTTCTTTATTCTGAAGGGTGAATTTTTCAGATTTAGCATCTAAAATTTTATTTGCAAGATTTTCAAAATCGGTACGAAGTCTTTTTTGTTGTTCTTCAAGTTCTTCGTCTCTTTTTAAATTCAGTTTCTGAAGGTTTTCAAACTCGGTATTCTTTCTTGCTAATTCTTGATTTAAGAAATCTTTTTCACGACGGATGCTTTCACGTTCTGTTTCAATTTTAGAAATAGTTTCTCTAAGTTCATTTAACTGCGCAGTAAACGTGGTGTTTTGTTTTTCGTTTTCGGTATTATGAAACTGTTTAAAATCGGTTAACTGTTGTTGTAAATTATTGTTGCGTTCCTCTAAAGTGCTTTTTTCGCTTTTACTTTTCATTTTAGCGAATAGCATACCAAGATATGCACCAATTGCTGCAGAAATAAGAATAGAAATAATAAGAATAATACTGTCGTTCATTTAAAATAGAAGTTTATCCAAAGATAAATTTTTATTCAGAAATAAAACGAATGAATAAGAAATGATTTAACAGTCGGTTGTTTATAAAATGGATGTAGAAATTTCAATATCAGCATCCTTCCAAGCAGTATCAAATTCCTGCTTTATTTTGTTTGCTTCTTCCTGTTTTCCTTGGGCTTTTAAGCTTTGATATAAACCCATTAATGACCAGCCATTTTGTCTTAAATCTTTTAAATCTTCTTTAAAAACCTGTTCTGCTTCTTTATATTTTTTCGCATGAAGTAAAACAGCTCCTAAATTTTGTCTTGGTGGAATATACCATGCAGAAGGTTCATTATAAATTAAATGATCTTCCATTTCTACAGCGCTTTCCAAATGTGTAATAGCAGAATCATAGTTTCCTTTTAAGGCTTCTAATTCGCCAGCAACGACTTGAAATGCTAGTTTAGAAATAGTAGTGCCATTATCAAAACCTGTAGCAACTATGGTTTCCATTTCTGGATCTTTAACATAACTAGCTATAGCGTCTAGTTCTTCTTGCGCCTCTTTAATATTGTTTTTTCTAATAAAGGCTATCCCACGCGCATAATGCCAAATCATTTTTAAATGTTTGATGTCATCATTTGGTTTCGGAATGGTTAAAATGTCATTCCATTTTCCAAATCGTGTATAGGCAAGTAGTGGAGTAGCAGCAAAATTTTGTAAAAAATGAAGTTCTTTTAATTCTCCTGTCGGAACTTTTTCTGCTGTTTTTTTAGCGGCATCTATAGCAATTTTACTATTTCCTAAAAGGGTTGCTGCAGACCATAAAAAGTGAATGTTATGCGGATAATATCCTAAAGGATACATGCCTTGAGATAAACATTGTGAAATATAATCTTCATCTGCTAAAATGGCTTTTTGATTAGATTCTACAGCATCTTTATATCTACCAACTCGTATATAAATATGGGATGGCATATGTACAATATGTCCGGCAGCAGGCATTAATGATGCTAGTTTTTCTGCACTTGGAATTGCTAAATCTGGTTTTGGTAGTTCTACCATATGAATATAATAATGGTGTGCGCCAGGATTATTAGCATCTAAAGCCATCGCTTTTTCTAATGCTGCTTTTGCTTTATCAATATTTGGGGAAGGATTACCATCTTTATCCCAATAATTCCATGGAACCGTATTCATAACAGAAGCAGCAAATAAAGTGTTGATATTCGTATCTTCTGGATATTTTTCTACAAGTTTAGTCATTGCTTGCATGTAGGCGACATTTAATTCTGGAGTATCCGCGGTCAGATCTTTAGAATATCGATGGGTTAAAGCTTCAATGATAGCTTGCTCTTTTTTAGTTGCGTTGGTTGCTAACTGTTTCGCTTTGTCTATGGCTTCGTTGTATTTGTTTTTACGGTCATCGTCTGGTAAAGGATCATTAATATTTGGACCAAGAGCGTAAGCTTGTCCCCAAAAAGCCATCGCTAAATTTGTATCTAATCTAGAAGCTTCCATAAAAGAACGATGCGCTTCTGCATGATTAAATGCGTAGGTAAGTCGTAAGCCTTGGTTGAAAAATTGTTGTGCTAATTCGTTTTTTGTACTGACCTTGTATGCGTGATTTCCAAGATTTTCAAATAGCGGAGAAATTTGTTTGGTGGTATCTACATCTTCCAATAAAAACGTTGCAGGTGTGCATTTAATTACATTCATGCCGTATTTTTTAGAATAGTCGATTTCTTCTTCTTTATTTAAAAGGAATAAAGACATTAAAGTCACTGTAAGAAGTGAAAATAGGAATAGATTTAATTTCGTTTTCATGGTTTCTATAATTTAGAATGCCATAAAAATAAATATGATTAATTTTAATAAATAGATTTAAGTCACTGAAAATGAGCGATATAAATATAGTAAATTTATTTGATACTTCTAAGGGATTTACTTTTTTACTCGAAAACTCCCCGTATTTGCATCGAAAGTAATTAAGTCTTCTGGGAATAATGTTTTAAAAGTTCCTTGCTGAATTAAATGACAAGGCGAATCTGAAGTTACTTCGGTTTTAGTCATTACAATCATGGTATCACAAAGTTGAATAGCAAGATCTATTTCGTGCGAAGAAAATAAAATAGTTTTCCCTGTTTCTTTCACCAATTTCTGAAGCAGTTTTAAAATGTACACTTTGTGATACATATCTAAATGTGTCGTTGGTTCATCTAGAATAATCAAGTCGGTATCTTGAGCTAGTGCACGAGCAATCATTACTTTTTGCAATTGACCATCACTAAGTTCAAAACATTTTTTGTGTTTTAAATCGTCAATGTTTGTTTGTTGAATGGCAGTGTTTATTATTGAAATATCTTTTTCAGATAAATTACCAACCCAATTGGTATATGGTTGTCTTCCTAACGCGATCAATTCTAAAACCGATAAATTTTTAGAAGCAATAGTTTCGGTTAAAACCAAACTCATGGTTTTTGCTAAGTCTATATTAGCGTAGGTTTCTAGAGGTTTATGGTTTAAATGAATTGCTCCAGATAATTTAGGTTGTACTTGGGTTAATGTTCGTAATAAAGTGGATTTACCAATACCATTTCCTCCAACTAAGCCAATAAGTTCTCCTTTTTTTAAGTCGATATTTATGTTAGTAGCGATTGTAGTTTCTTCTTTTTTGGTTTTGTAACCAATAGAAAGATTTTCTGTTTTAAGGATGATATGTTGGTTGGTTTCTACTTTCACTTTATTTTTTTAGTTTGCTTTACAGACGTAAATTTAAACATGTTTTTTTAAAAATCGCTTTGCTCTTTTTTGGGCAAACCTTCCGATTCCGTAAAACGGAATCACCTTCCTTTAACTAAAGGAAGGAGCTAAAATTGAATTTCATGGTTTTCATTCACCTCTTCTCTTTTTTCCTCCATATTATTTTATTCTCCTGTGCTGGTTTCAGAATCCAATTACTAAATTTTAAAAAAACACTCAAATATAAATTTAGGGTTTTGGAATTTTGTTTTTGTTATTTGGAATTTATATTCACATCTAAAATACCATCTTTCTTTTTCTAACCAGTAGCCAAATTACAACAGGAGCACCAATTAAACTTGTAATAGCGTTAATAGGTAAAGTATAATCGCTTGCTGGTAATTGTGCAATACTGTCGCAAATAAGCATCACTATGGCACCAAATAAAAAGACTGCTGGTAATAATATTTTATGATTTGCAGTATTAAAAATTTGTCTCGTTAAATGCGGAACAGCCAATCCAATAAAAGCAATTGGTCCTGCAAAAGCGGTTATGGTTCCTGCCAAAAGACTGGTTGCAATAATGATTAATAATCGGCTTTGTTTAATATTCAATCCTAAACTCTTCGCATAATTTTCACCAAGTAATAAGGTGTTTAATCCTTTTATAGAAAGGATACTTAAAAGTATTCCGAAGCAATAAATAATAAAGAAAATGGCAAGTTCATTCCACGAAAGGTTTCCTAAGCTACCAAATCCCCAAAAGATATATTGTTGTAATTGTTCGGCAGAACTAAAATAGGAGAGTACACTTACTACTGCAGACGTGATACTTCCAAACATGAGTCCGATAATAAGAATAGCCATCGTGTCTTTCACTTTTGACGAAACGATTAATACAGCTAATAAAACAAGAAAACTTCCTAAACTAGCTGCGATAACTATGGTCCATTTGGAAATTAGTAAACTTGCAAAAAAGCCTCCAAAAACGCCAGCACCAAGAATTACTAAAGCAACACCTAAACTTGCTCCAGAAGTAATACCAAGTACAAAAGGTCCTGCTAACGGATTTCTAAAAAGCGTTTGCATCAATAGACCCGAAATTCCCAATCCAGAACCAACCAAAATGGCGGTAAAGGCTTTTGGTAATCTGTAATTCTGAATGATATATTGCCAAGATTCGTTTTTAGCAGAATTTATTAAACTATTAAAAATTTCATCCAAAGGAATAGATACAGAACCTAGGCTAATGTTAGCAAAAAAGCATGCAATAAGTACTAGTATTAATACTAGGTAAGAATTTCTATATGTAGCTGTTTCCGACAATTATTTTAAAGGTTTAAAAAAGTAAGGGGTATATTCTGGTAGTAATTCTGGATGACAGATTTTAATAATATCTTTTAAAATGATATCTGGTCTCGCTGTACCAAGTTCGTAATATAAAACACCACCAGTTTTTCCTGTTGTTGTCGAAAATGTATAGATTTTTTTGTTTTTAAAAGCATCAAATTTTGTGTAATGTGCATTTGCTTTTTCTAGCGCTTCCATACTTGTGTAATACGAAGGACTTAACCATAAATCTGCATGCGCTGCTTTTTCAAAAACGGATTCAAAGTTTAGTGCTAAACTTCCGCTTCCTGTAGTTTCACTATATAAATAGTTTACGTTAGCGTCTTTTAAAATTTGTGCTTCTGCACTTGTGCCATTTGGTAAATACCAAGTGTCTTTATGCATTGCTCCACTTAATACCGTTGGTTGATTTTCTACTTTTGCCGCAATATCTTTTGCTTCCTGGTAATTTTTTTCAATAGAATCAAAAATAGTATTTGCTACTTTTTCTTTGTTATAAAGAACACCAAAGAATTTAATCCATTCGGCTTTTGCTAAAGCAGATTTTTCTACCCAATCGCCATTATAAATTACAGGGATTCCAGATTTTTTAATTGTTTCAAAGGTTTTGTTATTTCCGTCAATACCATAACCAATAACTACATCTGGTTGTAATTCTAATAAAACTTCGGTGTTTATACCTTCGTTTTTTCCTAATTCTCTAATGCTTTCCGTATCAATTCTAGTTCTTGTTTTTAAGGAAGAGACATAATCTGTTCCAGGAAAACCAACCAGCGTTTCTTCTACTTCTAAAAGCTCTAAAGCAGGAATATGCGTGGTAGATGTAACTACTATTTTTTCAATAGGAATTGTTATTATGCCATCAAATTCGTCTTTGTTTAACGTTATTTTAGATAACATGTTTTTTTGCACTAGGGCATATTTATATGTTTTTTCCGCTTTAGGCCAAGGATTATTTATGGTTAGGACTTTAAAGTTTTCATTATGTGTAATAGCAAAACCTTCGGCATATTTAAATGTTGTTTTCGCAAAATCTTGTTTGTTTTCCGGAATTGGTTTTACTTCCTTTTTACAGGAGGTTAAAGACAATAAAAGACAAAATAGGAGTGCTGTGAAAGTTTTGTTTTGTAACATTAGTGACATTTAAACAGATTAAATTCGTGTAAATTTATATAAAATTATAGTCATGAGAGACGGTTCAAATGTAACAATATATATAGTAGGTGGAATAATAATAGCACATTTTTTAATCGGTTTTATTTTTCTTATTTATAAAATGAACAAGAAAAAGTAGCTATAAATTAGCTTGCATTTAAAAAAGAAACTATTTTTGCGCTGAATTTTGGTTTGACTTCGCAATGATGTAAAGTCGATTAAAAGGGAATCTAGTTAAAATCTAGAACTGTTCCCGCAACTGTAAGCTATAAAGCTTCATGTTAAACTTCAAGTCACTGGAAATAATTTCTGGGAAGACCAACATGAAGACGTAAGTCAGGAGACCTGCCAATTTCAACATCAAATAAATCTTCGGGAGAAAGATTTTAAGATTATGAAAAAAGGTATTCTATTTTTATTTGGTCTTATTTTTAGTTTAAGCTGTTTCTCGCAAACAAGGCTAGACTCTGTGCAACAGTTAGATGAAGTGGTTTTAAAGTCGGATAGATACTTAAAAACGTTCTCTAATACACAATCTATAACAACATTAAAAGACACGGTTTTATCTAGAAGTGCACCTTCTTTAACCCAGTTATTAAACTATAATTCTAATATCTATTTTAAGGAAAATGGTTTAGGCATGGTTTCCTCACCATCCTTTAGAGGAACCACTGCACAGCAAACCGTTGTAGCTTGGAATGGTATTAATATCAATTCGCAATTTAACGGTCAAACCGATTTTAATACCATTAATATTCGCAATTTCGATGGCGTAAGTATAAGAAGTGGTGGAGGAAGTGTGCTTTACGGAAGTGGAGCCATTGGAGGTTCTATTCACTTAAATAATGATATCGCTTTTAATGAAGGTTTTAAGAATTCTATTTATGCCAACTACGGAAGCTTTAACACCTTAGATTTAGGAGTGAAGTCCGGATTTTCTTCTGAAAAATTTAGTGTAGATGTCGCGATAAGTAGATCGAGTTCCGATAATGATTACGACTATGTAGATAGTGATAAAATAAATCTTAATGGTGCGTTTTATAATCAGAGTTATGCTGCAAATTTTGGTTATAAAATCAATAAGAAAAATGTGTTGAAATTGTACAGCTATTTGTTGGATGGCGAACGTGAATTTTCTTTTATATTTCCTTCGGAAACACCTACAAAATATCAAGATTTAAATTCTAGAAACATGCTAGAATGGAATGGATTATACGGAAAATTCATCTCTACTTTAAAACTAGCATATCTTACCGAACAGTACAAATACTTCGCGAATAGTAATTCGGATACCTATTCCTTTGGGGAAGCAAAAACACTTATTGGTAAATACGATTTAAGCTATCGTGTATTTAAGGACGCCATGCTACAAGGGGTTGTGGATATTACAAATACTTCTGGCGAAGGTTCTAGTATTGGTGAAAGTAAAAGAACTATTTCTAGTTTCAGTTTATTATACAAACAAGAGATTAAATCCTTTTTATACGAAGCTGCTTTACGAAAGGAAATTACTAGTAATTATGATAGTCCGTTACTATATAGTTTAGGATTGCAATATAAATTTGGTAACCATTATACCGTAAATGTAAATGGTTCTAAGAATTTTAGAATTCCTACATATAATGATCTGTATTGGGAAGGAAGTGGTAATACCAATTTAAAACCTGAAACTTCGAATCAAGTAGAAATGGGACATAAATTAGATTTTAAACACGTGTCTTTTTCTGCAACTGGTTTTTATAATGATATAAAAGATATGATTCGTTGGCTTCCTGCAGGAAGTAATTGGCAACCAGTAAATACAGACCATGTAGAAACCTATGGTTTAGAGTCTACATTAGATTTAAAATATCATTTAAAAGAACATCTATTTACTTTAGGAGGAACGTATGCATATACTGTTTCCAAAAATAAGGAAACAGATTTACAGTTAATTTATGTTCCAAAACACAAGGCAACAGCTACTCTTAACTACCAGTATAATCGTGCTTCTTTATATTACCAAACGCTTTATGTTGGAGAGGTTTTTACTCTATCAGATAATAATCCTAAGTACATATTAGATGCTTATTTTGTTTCTAATATCGGACTTTCTTATGCTTTAGGAAAAGAGAAACAATTCACTTTAGGAGCACAAATTAAAAATATGTATAACGAAAACTATCAGAGTGTAGCAAGCCGTTACATGCCTGGGATTAACTATAATTTTTACTTAAACTTTAATTTTTAAACTATGAAAAAACAATTTAAATTTTTAGCTTTTACTCTCTTTTTGGGATTATTAATCACATCTTGTAGTAGTGATGACGATAATTTTTCAACCCCTCAAGAGCCTTTAGGAGATTATGAAAATGGTATTTTAGTAAGTGCAGAAGGAGGACCTTCTTCAGTATCCTATATTTCTAATGATTTTTCTATTGTAGAAAACGATATTTATGCGAATGTAAACACGGAAAGTTTAGGGGTTTATCTACAATCTATAGGTTTTGATGGTAATCAAGCTTATATTATTTCTGATAATGTGAACACAATAAATGTAGTTAATCGTTATACTTTTAAAAAAGAAACTGCTATCACTACAGGTTTGTATACACCAAGATATATTAGTTTTGCTAACGGAAAAGGGTATGTTAGTAATTGGGGAAGTGGTTCAGATGCTATTGATGATTTTATTGCTGTTATTGATTTGTCTACAAATACAGTAGAAAGTACTATTCCGGTAGGAGAAGGACCAGAACAAATTATTAGTAATAACGGAAAAATCTACGTTTCACATAAAGGTGGTTGGTCTTTTAACAATATTATTACGGTTATTGATGCCAATACTAATTTGACAACTACTATTACTGTAAATGATGTTCCAGATGAAATGTTTATTAATAATAGTGGTGAACTTGTTGTGTTATGCGAAGGAAAACCTGGATGGTCTGGAAGTGAAACGAATGCAACAATATCTAAAATAGATGTAACAACAAACACAGTAACCGAAACGCTAAATTTTGCTGCTGGTGTGCACCCAAGTCAAATGAGTTCTGATAATGGGGAAATTTATTACCAAGCGAATAACGAAGTTTTTGTAATGAGTGAAACTTCTTCTTCATTACCAACAGCATCTATTGTTAATTTAGGAACTATTAACACCTATGGAATGGCTGTAAAAGGAGATAAACTATTTGTAACAGATGCTAAAGATTTTGCATCTTTAGGAGACCTTAATGTATATGACTTAACAACAAACACTTTAGAAAATACTTTTACAGTAGGAGTAAATGCTTCAAAAATCTATTTTAATTAAACTTCAGTCTTTAATTATAATAAAAAAGCCACTCCTTCGAGTGGCTTTTTTTATGCAATTAAATCGCAAAACCAAAAACCGGTTTTTTCATTTTTAGCATTGGGAGTATCGTATTCCCGATATACTTTGTCTCCAATAGTAAAAGGAATTGGTGATTTAAATATTGGACCATCGTAACAAAAGGTATGAAACTCTCCATTTTCTCCACAAGGATCCACTTCTTTTGGTAGGTTTTCAATAAGTTCTGGAGTAATGGTTTTTCCAACAAAGTCTTCCGAGAAATATTTGGCACTAGCACAAACGATTACTGCTTTAAAACCTAAGTCTAGAAATTCTGTAATCAATGCTTTAGTGTTTTTTTTCCAAAGCGGGAATATAGAAGAAATGTCAAGTTTACTTAAATTATCTTCTCGGTACTTTTTTAAATCCTCTAAAAAAATATCTCCAAAAGCGCTATATGTAAAGTGTTCTGTTTTTAATTTGTTTAAAGCTGTATGCATGATGGTTTCATAATCGGTCATGCTTGGCTGTTCGGGCAACTCTATAATTTGTAACGGAATTCCAATAGCTTCTGTTTGCTTTTTTAATAAGGAAACCGGCAAACCATGCATAGTCACTCTTTGGTAATGTGCGTTAATGGTTGTGACTAATTTCTCTACAGAAAAATTTTCGTCTAGAAGCAAGTAATGCAATGCTAAAGCAGCATCTTTTCCAGTGCTCCAATTAAAGTATGTTTTATTACTCAATGTACATGTCATTTTCAAAAGGATGGTAATCTACTTTGGTACTTAATTTATTAAAGTTATTGGTTTGAGGTTGTACATATCTTCCGTTTTCTAAAATATGCTGTAATGCTGCAGCAAGTAACGGTTCGTTTTCATTTCCTAAAATGCCATAATTATTTGGTGTTTCTTGTAATATAATGTCTGGAATTAGCCCTTCATTAGGAACACTAACATCTAATTTGTTTATCGTTTTTGCGACTAATGGTTGGAGTGCATATGTATGTAACGGATTTACGCCATTTCGTTTAAAATTTGGAGAATCGTAAATAGTTATAGATGCTTGCGATTTCCCTCTAGTTTCAACCCCAATTTGAATAACCTCTATTTGCGAGTAGGCTTTTAAGCTATTAATAACCATTTCACTAGCAGAAGCAGATGCATTGGTAGTTAGTATGTATACTTTTTGCAGATTCAGACTGTTTATACTGTTTCCGTCGAAAGAGTTTGTAAAACGATATTCGGTATTACTACTTTGTAAATCGTTGTTATATATTAATTTCGAAAAGATTTCTCCGTTAAATTGTCCGGTAATCATACTTCCTAAAAGTGCTGCAGTATTTACTGATCCACCAGGATTATAACGTAAATCTAAAACCAAGTTTTGCACATTATTACTTTGTAAAGTTGCAAAGGCATTATTAAGTTGGTTGTTAAAATCTGCAGTAAAACCATTGTACATTAAATAACCAACGTTTTGATTGTTCACTTCTAGTATTTCAGTTTTATATACAGGGTTTTCGGTAAAAGCTATTTTGCTTAAGGATACAGATTCTGAAGTTGCTTCAATAGTGTCATCACTATCGTCATTTGGTGTATTATTGTCATTATAGGTTGCAATATTTAAGGTATAGCTATCTTGATTTAATAAGGAACTAATATTATTTTCGGTTAAATCGATACCATCGACAGCATTAAATATTTGTCCGCGTTGCAGGTTTTGATCTTCCGCAGGACTATTATTTAAAACCAGTTTTATAATTCCAAAAACATTGGTAGTACTCCCAGGCTCAAAATAAAAATCGAACTCTAAACCATTACTTTTTCTGGTACCACTAAAAGATTGTTCTAAAGCAATATAATCATTCGTGATCCAGCTAAATCTATCTATACTTTGTCTGTCATAAATTAAATTTTCAAATAAAGATTCCGGAGATTCAAAACCATTTAAATAATTGGAGTAATCGCTATCCGTTGAAAATCTATCATTTGCTAAATCGGGTTTGTTTTCTTTATATAAATAAGCATAGTTCATTCCTTTATAAACAAAGTCTTTAATATCTTTACCTGTAACAGGATTATCATCTAGGTCTTCAAAACAAGCAGTACATAAAGATGCTGCGAAGCATAGAAGTGCAATTCTTTTAATTATATTCATAATGATAAGATTTCTTTTTTTCTTTTAAAAGTACTTATTTTATCTGCAATTAAAAATAAATTGTAACAAAATATAGAGTAGTTCGTCGTAATAGAAACCGCCCTTACCAAGCAGTTTTATAACCAGAATCAAAATAATGACACAAACAGAGTTTTTACATATTGTAATGCCCTTTAAAGATAAGGTGTTTCGTTTAGCAAAACGTTTGTTGGTGTCTAGAGAAGAAGCCGAAGATGCAACACAAGAAGTGCTTTTAAAATTATGGAAAAATAAAACCAAGATACAAGAGTATAAAAACGTAGAAGCATTTTCTATGACCATGACGAAGAATTTTTGTTTGGATAAGTTAAAATCGAAACAAGCACAAAATTTAAAGTTGGTACATAGTAACTATCAAGACAACAATACGTCTTTGCAAAAGCAATTAGAATTTAGTGATAGTGTGCATTGGGTTGCTAAAATAATGGAAGATTTACCAGAGCAACAAAAAATGGTAGTACAATTAAGAGATATTGAGCAATATGATTTTGACGAAATTGGCAAGATGCTTGATATGAATAATACAGCAGTGCGAGTAGCATTGTCTAGAGCAAGAAAAACAATAAGAGAAAAATTAACAAAAACACACAATTATGGTGTTAAATAATATAGAACAATTACTAGAAAAGTACAATAATGGCGAAACATCGCTAAAAGAAGAGCAGCAGTTAAAAGACTATTTTGAACAAGAGACTGTAGCGCCACATTTAGAAATGTATAAACCAATGTTTGCTTATTTTTCTATAAGCCAAGAAGAAAAGTTTACTAAAGACGTTCCATTAAAATCTAACAAAAACAATTTGTATGCATGGATTTCTGTCGCAGCAGTAGCAGTTCTTATGTTAGGATTTTATTTTAAATCGCCTCTAACTTCCGCAGAAGATTTAGGTACTTATGAAGATCCTGAAATGGCATATCTTGAAGTAAAAAAATCTTTAGAAATGATTTCTACGCAATTCAATAAAGGAGCTTCAAGTATTAATTATCTAGCAGAAGTAGAAAACACAACAAGTCTAATTTTTAAAAAATAGAAAAAATGTACCGAGCCATCCATCTTATTTTAAAACAAATGAAATAGTGGAATAGGCGAACACCTTTTTACAATTAATAACAAATAAATACTACAAAAATGAACACACAAATAAATAATAAAATAAACAAAATGAAAAAGAATGTAATCTTAGTCGCAATGGCTTTATTAATGATGCCTTTAACATCTATGGCACAAGATGTTTTTACAAAATATAGCGACAATGTAGATGTAACGTATGTAAACATTAAACCAAAAATGTTTCAAATGTTAGCAAAAATAGATATAGATACCGATGATCCAGAAGCAAATGAATACTTAGAAATGGTAAATAGTATTACTAGTTTAAAAACTATTATTACTGAAAAAGGTAGTATTTCTGCAGATTTATCTTCTTGGGTAAACTCTAAAGCAAGTAGCTTAGAAGAGTTAATGGAAGTTAAAGATGATGGAACAGTAATTAAATTCTATATCAAACAAGGAAAGGATGAAGATCATGTACAAGAGCTTTTAATTTTTGTAAACGGAATAAGCAAACACATGGAAGGTTCTAATGTTTCTGTAAACGGTGAGCAACGTAAATTTGAAACTGTCATTGTATCTTTAACAGGAGATATCGATTTAAAGCAAGTTTCTAAACTTACTAAGAAAATGAACATTCCTGGAGGAGAACACTTAGAAGATAAAAAATAAACTATGAAACTTCTATAACGAGCATTCGATACCTAATGGAATGACTATTAAAGAAGCAACATGTGACCAATAAAAAACAAATAATATATACACATGAACCTTCCATACCGAGCATTCGATACCTAATGGAATGACTATTAAAGAAGCAACATGTGACCAATAAAAAACAAATAATATATACACATGAAAACATCAATCAAAACAATATTGTTCAGCTTACTAATAGTTACTCTGTTAGTAAGTTGTAACAATAAAGAATCTTTACAAACGTACTTTGTAGATAATCAAGAAACCGCAAGTTTTACAACTGTAGATATACCTACAAGTATTGTGGACTTTGAAAATGCAGATCTTTCTGAAGACGAAAAAGACGCATATAACTCTATAAATAAGCTGAATTTTTTAGGCTTTAAATTAGACAGTACCAATCAAGAAACCTATACCATAGAAAAGGCTAAGATAGCTTCTATTTTAAAAGATGAAAGATATATTGAGCTAGGTGATTTTAATATGTTTGGTTCTAAAATATCTGTAAAATATATAGGAGATAATGATCTTGCTAATGAGTTTATAGTCTTTGGAAGTTCTAAAGAATATGGTTTTGGTGTTTTACGTGTTTTAGGAAACGATATGAGTCCGGCAAAACTAGTAAGACTTGCAGAATCTATGAATAAAGGAAAAGTAGATGACACACAATTAAAAGGGTTATTGGAGTTTTTTAAATAAAAAAATAGTTCCTTAATTTTCAATAGAAAAGGCTTACCTAAATGGTAAGCCTTTTCTATGTGTGAAATTTATTTTTTTAGATTTCTTCAGAAGGAGTTTCTTCCGCTTTTTTAATTTGTTCTAGTTCTTCGGCTTCCGGAATTCTTTTCGTCACAATTAAATTGATAACAATAACAAGAAAGACTATAATAATGGGGCAAGCAATAAAAATATTATCTAAAATATCTAACATTCCAAAAAAGACAAAGGACACTATTACTATTCCGCAAAGTAATATCGATTGATTGTCTGTTAGCATAAAATAAATTTATATTCCTGTATAGTTACTAGGCGAAATTACTTTTAACTCTGCTTTAATTTCGTTAGATACTTCTAAGGTATCAATAAAATTTGAAATAGACTGTTTTGTAATCTTTTCATTCGTTCTTGTTAAACCTTTTAAAGCTTCGTACGGATTAGGATACGCTTCTCTTCTTAATATGGTTTGTATGGCTTCTGCTACAACTGCCCAATTATTTTCTAGGTCTTCAGCAAATTTAGCTTCATTTAATAATAATTTATTTAAACCCTTTATAGTACTTTTAAAAGCAATTAAAGTATGTCCAAAAGGTACACCAACATTACGTAAAACCGTACTATCTGTTAAATCACGTTGTAATCTAGATATTGGTAATTTGGCAGAAAGATGTTCAAAAATAGCATTTGCAATTCCTAAGTTTCCTTCCGAGTTTTCAAAATCAATAGGATTTACTTTATGAGGCATTGCACTACTTCCAACTTCACCTGCTTTAATTTTTTGCTTAAAGTATTCCATGGAAACATAAGTCCAGATATCTCTATCTAAATCTATAATAATGGTGTTTATGCGTTTTAAAGCGTCAAACAAAGCAGCCATGTGATCATAATGCTCAATCTGTGTGGTTGGAAAAGAATGTTGTAAGCCAAGTTTTTCTTGTACAAAAGTACTTCCAAAAGCTCTCCAATCTATATTTGGATATGCCACTTTGTGCGCATTGAAGTTTCCAGTTGCTCCACCAAATTTTGCTGCACTAGGTACATCATTTAATAAATTAAACTGTTCTTCTAAACGCACTACAAATACTTCAATTTCTTTTCCTAATCGCGTAGGAGAAGCAGGTTGACCATGTGTTCTTGCTAGCATAGGTATATGTGCCCAATCTTTTGCTAGTTCTTTTAATCGGTTAAGCACTATAAAATATTCTGGTACATACACATCGTTCATAGCATCTTTAATGCTTAACGGAATTGCAGTATTGTTGATGTCTTGAGAGGTTAGTCCAAAATGGATAAACTCTTTATATGCCTGTAAACCAAGCTTGTCAAATTTTTCTTTTATAAAATATTCAACAGCTTTTACATCATGATTGGTAACTTTTTCAATGTCTTTAATTGCTAAAGCATCTGCTGTAGAAAAGTTGGTGTAAATTGCTCTTAAATCTTCGAAAACCGATTTGTTTACCGATTCTAATTGCGGTAATGGAATTTCGCAAAGTGCAATGAAATATTCAATTTCTACTAAAACGCGATATTTAATAAGCGCTTCTTCAGAGAAGTATTTACCTAATTCATCTACCTTATTTCGGTATCTTCCATCAATTGGTGAAATGGCATTTAGTGTGTTTAAAGACATAGTGTGTGTTGTTTTTTAAGAAGTGGCAAAGATAGGTTTTTTAGCTGTTAAAAAGAATATTTTGAAGATACTAATATGAGTAACGTAGAAGTTGTTCTTTGAATTTAGTAATAGAATATTAGACGCTCTCCTCTTTTTTTTAAGAGGAGAATGCATTTAAATTCTCTTAAAAGGAATTTAAAGAAAGAGGAGTTAAAACTTGTGGTTTTTAATGCATTTGTGGATTTATAAAGTGCTTCGCCTTTTTCTACTAACCATCCGAGTTAGGCTAAAGCAAAACCCACCTTCCTTTAGCTAAAGGAAGGAACCGGTAATAATTATATTTTTTACTACATCTGTAATTGTCTATTTAATTATAGTTTGGAGTATTAGAATGGAAAAAAAATATAGAGAATAAAACAGGTTAAAAGCTTGTCGTTTATTGCTCTCCTCTTTTTTAAAGAGGAGAATGAACTTAAATTCTCTTAAAAGGAATTTAAAGAAAGAGGAGTTAAAACTTGTGTTTTTTCTATTTGCATTTGCGGATTTAAAAAGTGCTTCGCCTTTTTCTACAAACCATCCGAGTTATGCTAAAGCAAAACCCACCTTCCTTTAGCTAAAGGAAGGAGCAAATAGTAATTATGTTTTAGGTAAAGATTTTCCTTTTACCTTTTTTATAATCTGTTTTGCTCGTGCTTTAAATCCGGAGCTTTACATCTGGAAATCACGCTCTAAAATAAGTACAAGTTCTGGGTGAATCCAATCATAATCCTTACCAAGCAGAAACAAACAATTCATAGCGTATGCTTTTGGCGCAATTTTTTCATCGTTTATCATATAATCAAAACAGACTTCTATAATTTTTTCACGATGCCTCGGAAGTAATGCCGTTTTAATTATATTTTCGGTTCTAGAATAATACGCATTTACTAAATACTCACAAACTTTTGCAACCGGTCTAACCGCAGAATCTTGATGTACTTTGTGCATGTTTTCGGTGAAATAATCGAGATACGGAATCGCTTCTTCCAGATTTTCTTTACACATAAACTCAAAAACCCAAGCAGCACGAGGGGAGATCTTATCGTCTACCGAAAATAAGATTTCTAATAGTTTCGGGATTAAATTGGGATTATCCATCACCAAATTGGCATAATACAAACGTTTTTCTCGCGAGTGATTTACATAATTTAATTCTTGATAGAGTTGTGCTGTCGTCAAAAGATTTAGTATTTTTAATGTCTAAAATTAATCAAAAAAAACAGATATAAATTATGAAAAAGATTCTTTTACCTTTAGTTGTTTTATTTATAATTGCTCAGTTTTTAGGTCCAGCTAGAAATGAAGGAGAACTAACCTCTATTGCGGCTTTTGAAACAGAAACCAATCCGCCAGAAGATGTAAAGCTTATTTTGCAAACAAGCTGTTATGATTGTCATAGTGATGTAACCAACTATCCTTGGTATAATAAAATTACACCAGTAAATTATTGGTTAGCAAGTCATGTAAATGATGGAAAAAAACATTTTAATGTATCTGGTTGGGAAGCGAATTCTGTTAAAAAGAAAGACCATAAGTTTGATGAACTTATCGAAATGGTAGAAGACAAAGAAATGCCTCTTGATTCGTATACTTGGATACATACCGAAGCTAAACTTACAGACGCACAAAGAGCTTCTGTAATAGAATGGGCAAAAAATGTACGATTAAAATATAGCCTGGTTTCCAAACCAGAATAACTAGTAAGCAGTGTTCCATCTTCATTTAGTAATCCGAAAAAAATAAACATTCGTGTCCAGAAACCTACTAATTATCGGATTTGTATGGCCAGAGCCTAAAAGTTCTGCCGCAGGAAGTAGAATGATGCAAATTATTCAAGTCTTTCTAAATCAAAACTATCAGATAACCTTTGCAAGTCCTTGTGCAAAAAGTGATAATGCCTTCGACTTAACAACCATTGGGGTTTCGCAAGTTACCATCGAGTTAAATAATGCTAGTTTTGATACTTTCATTGACGAATTAAAACCAGATGTTGTTTTATTTGATAGGTTTATGATGGAAGAACAATTTGGATGGCGAGTGGCTGAAAATTGTCCAAATGCATTACGAATTCTAGATACCGAAGACCTTCATTTTTTAAGAAAAGGAAGACAGCAAGCCTTTAAAGAGAAACAGCCTTTTACAGACGACTACCTTTTTAACGATACCGCAAAACGCGAGATTGCAAGTATCTATAGATGTGATGTCACTTTGATTATTTCGGAAGCAGAAATGGAACTTTTAAAGCTTCGTTTTAAAGTAGATGCAGCTTTATTGCATTATTTACCATTTATGCTAGATCCAATTTCTTCCGAAGCAATGCGTAAACTTCCAAAATTTGAAGAAAGAAAGCATTTCATAACCATTGGTAATTTTATACATGAACCGAATTATAATTCCGTTTTATACTTAAAAAAAACGATTTGGCCCTTAATACGCAAACAATTACCTAAAGCAGAAATGCATGTTTACGGATCGTATGTAAGCCAGAAAGTAAATCAGTTACACAATGCAAAAGAAGGCTTTTTAATAAAAGGATTTACCGAAGATGCTAATCAAGTCATGCAAAATGCAAAAGTATGTTTGGCTGCCATTCGATTTGGTGCAGGTTTAAAAGGAAAACTTATAGAAGCCATGCAAAACGGAACACCTTGTGTTACCACAACTATTGGAGCAGAAGGTATGTTTGGTAATTTACAAGCCAACGGATTTGTTACAAATAATCCGCAAGAATTCACAGATAAAGCAGCCGAACTTTATACTAATGAAAACCTTTGGAAAGAAAAACAACAAAACGGTTTTCAAGTAATTAATTTTCGTTTTGATAAAAGCAAAATAGAAAAAGGATTTGTAACCCTTCTTGATGAAACTATAAAACAACTAAACAATCATAGGCAAAACAACTTTACCGGACAAATACTCATGCATCACACCTTACAAAGCACGAAGTTTATGAGTAAGTGGATAGAAGCGAAGAATAAATAAGCTTAGTATTGTAAACCCAATTATTAGAATTTCTAAATGCAAAATTTAAAAACCCATTACCATCCTGAAGTGCAAACTTTAGAAAATAAATCTGTTTTCACAAGGCTAGCTACTAGGAGTATCGCTGTTCAAGGAAATAGTATTTTATTGATGTATACGCAACGATATGATGATTATAGTCTTCCAGGAGGAGGTTTAGATTTAGGTGAAGATAAAGTGGATGGCATGATGCGAGAGCTTAGTGAAGAAACTGGAGCTGAAGAAATTAGAAACATTAAGCCCTTTGGTATTTACGAAGAATACAGACCTTGGTATAAAACAGGTTTTGATGTGCAACACATGATTTCTTATTGCTATACTTGTGAGATTAATAAAGAACTTGGCGAATCGAACTTAGAGCTTTATGAAACTAAAAATGGAATGAAAGCCGTTTGGATTAATATTCATGAAGCCATAAAACACAATAAAGAAACCATGGCTACAAGTGATAAAAAAGGAATGTCTATTGAACGAGAAACTTTTTTGTTAACGCTAATAGCAGAAAATTTAAAGTAAATATTTAAACTAGCAACTAAGAAATCGCAAATAATTATCCTTATGAGTGAACGGTTGTATATTAAGTCTTAAATTGTGGTAAATAGGTAGAAGAAGAGCGTAGGTTAAACTAATAAAAATAGTATGAATTGGATTCTAATTGCTCAAGTAGTTTATGTAATAATACTCATTTTTGTATGCTTTCGTATCATTTTTGATACAGACAACAACACGAAAGCCATAGCTTATGTGCTACTCGCTATATTTTTGCCAATAGTTGGGATGATTATATACTTTTCTTTCGGAATTAATTACAGAAAACGAAAGATGTATGATAAAAAACTTTCAGATAATTTGCATTTGCAAGGCGACTTAGAAAAAGAACTAATTAAATATTCTAAAGACATTTTGCAAGAAGGAGATGCCGCTGTAAAGAGTAATAAGAAATTAGTGAATCTCGTTTTAAAAGAAAATTTAAGTCCGTTAACAAATAATAATGATGTAAAACTTCTTCTTAATGGGGAAAATAAATTTCCAGAAGTTTTTAAAGCAATAGAAAACGCTAAGCATCATATTCATATAGAATATTATATTTTTCAAGATGATACTATTGGTAATGCATTGATTGATTTACTAATTAAAAAAGCTAAAGAAGGTATTAAAGTAAGATTTATTTATGATGATTTTGGAAGTCGTTCTATTAGAGGGAAATGTATTCCAAAATTAAAAGCAGCAGGAGTGCAAACCTATCCTTTTTACGAAATAAAGTTTTATGCATTTGCTAGTAGGATCAATTATAGAAACCATAGAAAAATTATTGTTGTTGATGGAAGCATTTCCTTTGTAGGTGGAATAAATGTAAGTGATAAATATATTAATAACCAAAAGAATCAGCTGTTTTGGAGAGATACACACTTAATGATTCACGGACCAGCAACATGGTATTTACAATTTCTGTTTTTATGTGATTGGAATTTTTGTGCTAATGATTCTATTGCCATAAAAGATGGTTTGTTTCCTCAAAAAGAAACATTCATATCTGCACAAGATAAGATGGTGCAAATAACCGCTAGTGGTCCAGATTCAGATACACCAACTATTCTTTTCTCTATGTTTCAAGCTATTTGTTTAGCTAAAAAAGAAATTCTAATTACAACTCCTTATTTTATTCCAGGTGATAGTCTTTTAGATGCGCTTATAATTGCAGGAAATAGTGGCTTAGCTGTAAAACTTCTAGTTCCCGGTATTTCCGATTCTAAATTGGCAAATTTTGCATCTAGTTCTTATTATAATGCACTTTTAAAAGCAGGAGTAGAAATTTATAAATATCAAAAAGGTTTTGTACATGCTAAAACTTTGGTGATAGACGATGAAATAGCAATTGTTGGAACAGCAAATATGGATATTAGAAGTTTTGACTTGAATTTTGAAGTAAATGCCATTGTTTATGATGAAGAAATAACAATTCAACTTAAAAATGCCTTTTATCAAGATATAGAAAATGCCGATAAAATCAATATGCAAGCTTGGCAGAATAGACCAAAATACATAAAGTTCTTCGAAAAAATTGCACGTCTTTTTTCTCCATTACTTTAAGTGTTTGTTTAAAGTACAACAAGAAGAAGTACAGTCTGTTAAAATATTAATTACTACATTTAAGCAACGTTTAATCCATTTAAATTATGAAAGGTTCCCAAGCGAAACATTTTAGTATTTTACTATTTGTCTTATTACTAACCAATACTGTTTTTTCACAAGTATCCTCCAAGCAAATCGATTCTATAGTGAATTATGCCATGACAAAGTTTAACGTTGCAGGGACTGCAATTGCTGTTGTGAAAGATGGAAAGATAATTCATAACAAAGGTTATGGAGTAAAATCTATCGCAACTAAAGAACCTGTAAATGAACATACCCAATTTGCAATAGCATCTAATAGTAAAGCGTTTACTACTGCTGGCTTGGCAATTTTAGTAGAGGAAGGTAAAATAAATTGGGAGGATAAAGTTAAGGATCATATTCCTGAATTCACCATGTATAATGACTATGTAGAAGATAATTTTAGTATTCTAGATTTAGTAACCCATCGCAGTGGATTGCCTTTAGGAATGGGAGATTTAATGTTTTTTCCTGATGGAACAGATTTTACTATGAAGGATTTGCTTTCTAGTTTTCAGCATTTTAAAGCTTCTTCTGCTTTTCGAACGAAATGGGATTATGATAATTTATTGTATATCGTTGCAGGCGAATTGATTGCCAGAAAAAGCGGAATGACTTGGGAAGCATTTACTAAAACACGAATACTGGAACCTTTAGGAATGGATAATACCTTTTCCTCTTTAGCAAATATAAAAGACACCTCAAATTTGTCTGCTTCACATGCTACAGATGCTGGTAATATACAAGTAATTCCCACTTTTAAAGAAATGATGAATGGTGCTGCTGGTGGTATATTTTCTAATGTAGACGATTTATGCCAATGGATGTTACTCCATTTAAACGATGGGAAATATGGAGAAAAATTGGACAAGGAACTTTTCTCAGCAACCAATCATGACGAAATGTGGAAAATTCATACGGTTATGGGGGTTAATAAAAATCCGCGCTACAATTCGCATTTTTCTGGGTATGGATTAGGTTGGTTTTTGTCGGATGTTAAAGGAAACATGAAAGTAGAACATACTGGAGGTTTACCAGGAATGTTGTCGCAAACGGTATTAATTCCAGATATGGATTTAGGTATTGTTATTCTTACTAATACCAGTGAGGATGGTGGCGGCTTATTTTCTTCCGTATCACACACCATTTTAGATATGTATTTGGAAATGGATGATTTTAAGTGGATTGACAAATATTCAGACTACTTAAAATCTAAAGAAAGTAAAGGAGATGCAATAACCGATAAAGTATGGAAAAAGGTAGATAGCTTAAAAGATGAATTCATAGATGTAAATACATATTTGGGACGGTATACAGACAGTTGGTTTGGTGCTTGCGAAGTGTTTATGAAAGACGATCAGTTATGGCTTAAGTTTCAGCGTTCACCTAAGTTAAATGGTCCATTACAATTTTATGAAGACGAAACCTTTGCTATAAAATGGGAGTATCAAGACATGAATGCCGATGCCTTTGTAACCTTTGCTTTAGATGAAAAAGGAAAAGCGCAAAGCATAAAATTAAAAGGAATCTCACCAAATATCGATTTTAGTTTTGATTTTCACGATTTAGATTTGAAGCGAGTAGCAGAATAAAAAAAGGAGGCATGAAATTATAGTAATCACCTATTCATATGGGTGTTTAAAAAATTTGTAATATATTTATAATCAATTACTTAGGTGTAATTAAATATAAGCTATTCATTTTTCTAAAACGTATTATTATGAGAACACGATTAACCAATGTATTATTTCTAATTTTCGGATTGTTGTTTGCAGAAGGCATTGCGCAAACAGATGTAATAAACGATCCATTTCCAGAAGCACAACAAGAAGTCATCGAAACCTTTGGGGCTATTGCTCAAAGTATTAAAGATGGTGATATGGATAAACTCATTTCTTTCCATGCCTATGGTCCAAAGTTTACCGAGTTTAAAGGAGGAGAGAAGCGAATAGGAAGCGAAGGCAATGAAGCCTATGAACGCGATGTTTTTGGCGCGGTAACCGAAGTCGTTAAATTTGAAGCAGAAGATTTACAAATTGCTGTTTATGGGGATGTGGCTAATGTTACTTTTCATTCCAATTTTCATTTAAAATTTGGCGAAGACCTAGTAATAGTTCAAGATCAATTTACCTTGTTATTTGTTAAAACCAAAGACGGCTGGAAAATTGTGCATGAGCATCATTCGCCACTAACCCCAATAAAAGAATGATTTTAAGGGATTTATAACCCCTTTTGTAAAGTATATTAAAGCATAGCGATTGGAGTTTGACTTCTTTCGCTATTTTTTATATCCAGGAGACCTTAAAATTGGGGGAACTTTAAAAATGAATTAGAATCGTTGCATGCTTTACGGTTTTCCGTAATATTTAAATAAAAGTATTTTATATATTGTACTCGCTATTAATTAATTATCTCCATACTATCCTCTTTTTGATTTTTTGGAATTGCTGATTTTTGGCATTTAATAGGAAACCATGTTTATGTAGCCGGTAAAGGGTGCTAAAGGTTGGTTTTGTGTTTTTATAAAATAGTTATGCATAATTAGGAAAAATCGAAGTCTACTCAATGGGTAAAGGAGATAAAAAAACCAAAAAAGGAAAAATATCTAAAAAATCTTACGGTAAAACGAGAGTTAAAAAAGAGAGTTCTAGACATTTTATAAAACCTAAAGACTTTAGATATTGGTCAAGAGAAAGATTGTTTTTTGACATTGGCAGATTTGATTATACTGCAACAATTATATTTAAAAAGAATTCAGAGAGCTTCATTAAATATGGAGAAATGATTACTGGTATATTATATTATACAAAAAAAGAAAGACGCCTTCTTAAAATCAAATTGAATTCAGGAGTTAAATATGAAACAGATGGAAAAACTTTATTTACGACTTTAATAAAAGATCGTTTAAAAGAAGAACAAATTAACTTACTTTTTACTGAAGGATTTAATAACACTGATATTTTAAATGCCAGTTCTTATGCATATAAACGTAATCCAACATATTTCAGAAAGAAAAACAAAAAACTAGAAGAACCATTAATAATAAAAATTTCAGACGATTTAGGTAATCTTAAATCTTTCAAAATGTTATATCAATTATTTCGGAGAAGAATAGACCAATCAGATAGTTTAATTGATTTCGAAAAACTAAAAATGATGGCTATTCAAAAGTCACTTGAGATAGTTGAAACTGAACCAAGGTATATTCATAACGAAATAATAGAAGAAAGAAAAATTGAATTCGCTTTTCTAGTTGAAGATGTCTTATTTGATATTAGTAAAATAACAACTTATTCAGACGAAGTACTTAAAAACAAACTTGAATTAGCGAAAAAAGTCGTTAACTACGAATTTGCAAAAGCTGGCATAAATCCAGACAAACCTCTTGAAATACGAGAACATTTAGGTTTATACGCTGGCTTAATCCAAATTGGAATAAGATATGAAGACAAAATTATTATTTATGGTACAAACCCAAAAATCATATTAGATTTTAAGGGATTTATGCACGTGGTGTTTCGACATTGTAACTTCTGTAACATCGGTAAATATAATGCAGACAAGAGCAGAATACCTTATGAATTAAAGGATATTGAGGATTTAATTAAAACTAGTCTTCATCTTTTAGAAGATGATATTAATAGCCACTTTACAAATAATCCAGATCAAAGGTTTAGTCGATATGGAGATAGGTTAATAAGGTTTAATGGAAATTATTATGAAATTCATATTAACACCAAAGGTATAATAGAAACATTTTACAATCATTAAAAATAACTATGCATAACACCGTATATAATTTATTGCTAGTTCTAGCTTGCTTACGAAAACCCTCGCGGATTTTCTATTCGGTTTTTATTTGCTAAATTTAGTGCTTAAACACGTTACCTGCAAGCTGAAAAAACGACACCTGAACTAATAATCAAAATACAATAAATGGAAAATATAGGAGCTAAATTTTTAAGAGCAGATTTACACATTCATTCTTTTGGTGAATTTGGCTCATTTGATGTTAATGATACATTAATGACTCCTTTTGCAATTGTAGATACAGCAATTGAAAAAAAACTTAGTATTATTAGTATAACTGACCATAATGAGATTCAAAATTCTCATACTGCAATAGAATACGCTAAAGGGAAAGATATTTTAGTTATACCAGGTGTTGAATTAAGTACAACTCAAGGACACTTATTAGTTTATTTTGAGACATACAAAAACTTAAGAGACTTTTTCGGAAACTTAACTATTAGTGAGGATAAAAAGATTTGTAATCAAGGCATTGTAGAATGTTTGAACTTCGCAAAAAACTATAATGGATTTGGAGTTCTTGCCCATATAGAATTAACATCTGGATTTGAAAAAACAATTGGACGATTTGGACCACCAATTGAAGAAGTTTTAAAACACGAAAACTTGTATGGTCTAGAGATTAGTTCTAGAACAAGTTTAAATTTTTACACCGATTTAGATGAAAGTCCAGATAGAAAAAGGCTTTTAAAACTTCGAAAAGAATATTTAGGATATGATGACAATTATACCCTTCCAAAATTAATGTCTTCTGATTCACATACATTAGATAAGTTAGGTACAAATGCAGAAGGAGAAACAAAATTAACACGGTTTAAAGTTGATGATTTAAATTTTCATTCAATAAAAATAGCTTTATTAACTCACGAATCAAGAGTAAGATTAGAAAATGAAGTTCCCGAAATGCGTCCAATTATTCAAAGTATAGAAATTGAAGGTGGATTACTTGATAATATTAATATAAAGCTCAGTAATAACCTTACTTGTATTATAGGTAGTAGAGGGGCTGGAAAATCTACATTATTAGAAACAATAAGAGAAACATCAGGAAATAAATCTAAATCAACTGTCGTAGATTCAGATGTTTGGCCTCAAAAAATTAAATTAAAGTATATTGATGAAGCTAATCAAATAATTAATTTTACAAGAGAGAAAAATAGTGAATTACAAAACATCACAGACCCAATAAATGGAATATCTAAAGTTGACATAGAAACTTATGGACAAGGAGAAACAGCCGACACAATTCAACATAGTGACGAAAATCCTAAAGTCTTGATTGATTTTCTAGATGGTTTTTTAAAACTTGGAACTAAGAATTTAGAGGATACCGAATTAATATCTTTATTACTTGAAAACCAAAGTGAATCAAAAAAACTAAGAATTGGATTATTAATTTTTAAAGAAACAGAAAAGGCTTTAAAAAACGAACAAAAGAAACTAGAAAACCTACAAAAAGAAAAGGCAGGTGAATTAGTTAAATTTCAAAATGCTTTGATAAAAGAGCGTGGAATTAGAAGTGAATTAATTAACAACTTGAATGTACTGATTAAAAACTATCAAGAAATACTAAGTGATGATGACACTTTTACAAGTTTTGAAGCTTTAGAAGACAAAGATATTTTAGTTGGTAAAGACTTTTTTAAAAAAGTAAAAGAAATTGTATCTGACTTTTCTAAAGTTGTAAAGTTAAAATCTAGTGAATTAAATACTGAGCTTTCTAAAAAAATAACTGAACTTAAAGAACAACTAGATAATTGGAAAGAAAAGGAAAAGTCAATACAGGCTAAAATAGATACTAAAAAAATCGAATTACAAAAACAAGGAATTCCATTTGATTTAGGTAAAATAAACCAAATTTCTAAAGATATTGTAGATTACCAAAAGCTAATAACTAAATTAAATTTAGACAAGAAAAAACTAAAAGAATTATCTACTGAAAGAGAGGTGCTTTTAACTAATCGAATAGAAATAAAAAATGATATCTATACAGAACGAAATAAGTTTGCAAAAAAGGCAAATAATGATTTAAAAAATACGATTGATGGATTTTTTATTTCAATAAAATATAAAAAAGGGAAATTTTCACCAAATTTCGAAGCTCTTTTAAGGTCAAAAATGGATTGGCGTAATTTAAAAAAATCTAAATTGATTTCTGAAAACTTATCTCCTTTTGATTTTGTAGATGCTTGTAAAAATGAAAACAAAAACATTTTTACTAACATAATTGATGATGATGGTAATCAAGTCATATCAGATTCTGAAGCTAATTCTATAATAAACAAGACTTTAGAAGATAATAATTTTGAAGAATACGAATCGCTTCGTTTTGAAGATTTTCCTTCTATAATAGTTACCAAATCAATAAAAGAAGAAAGTGGTGAAATCAAGTATTATAGCAAACCAATTTCACAATTATCTTTAGGTCAACAACATTCCGTACTATTAGGTATTCTAATGCTTTCAGATAGTAATAAACCTCTAATTATTGACCAACCAGAAGACAATTTAGATAGTGAGTTTATTTATAAAACAATTGTCAAAAATTTAAGAAAAATTAAAGAGCAAAGACAAGTAATCATTGTAACCCACAATGCAAATATTGCTGTATTAGGTGATGCTGAATTAATAATTCCTTTGAAAAGTACAAGTATTAAATCACACGTTTTAAATTCAGGTTCAATCGACAGATTAGAAACAAGGGAAATATGTTGTGAAATATTAGAAGGAGGTAAAAGAGCATTTATTCAAAGACAGGATATTTACGGAATAAAGTAAAGCCTGCAGCTAACACCGTATATAACTTCTTCCTATCTCCAACCAACCCTCAAAACCCCAACACACTTTCTATTCCATTTCTATATGCTAACTTTGATAATAAATAACCAAATAGACTGCTACTTTAGCTAGTATTTTAAAAGTAGTTTATTTCGGAAAGATTATGCTTCCAATGCAAACAAGAAGTATGAAATCATTCCGGTATACACCAGATACTCTAAAGAATTCTAAAGTGTATGCGACTTTTATGCCTTCCGAAGCATCGAAAAAAAACAATGGACCATTATTATATACACTAAAACATGTTTACATTTTCATTTAATCACATCGCAATTTCGGTAAAGGATGTCGACCAATCGATGGCATTTTATCAAAAAGTATTGCAACTAAAAGAGGTGGAGAATACCGCTTCCAATTCTAAAACGCGATGGCTAGCTTTAGGGGAAGGCAAACAATTACATATTATTCCTAGACCAAAGGAAGAAGTAAAGACCAATAAGGCGGTTCATTTTGCTTTAGCGATAGCCGATATAGATACTTTTATACAGCACTTAAATACTTTGCGCGTAGATTATAGCGACTGGCTTGGAACGGTACGTAAAGACTATGTTCGAAAAGATGGTGTGCAACAAGTATATTTTCAAGATCCAGATGGCTATTGGATAGAAATAAATAATGCAAAATAGGAGGGAATCGTTATTTTAAGCCTTTAATAAGTTCACTACTTCATTTACACCAACCGTTGCAGGTTTTGCAATAACCGTTAGGTGCTTATTATTGCCTATTGCTGGTTTTGGGTCTATAAAATAAGTAGCAGTATTTTCTGGTACATAATCCATTAAACTCGCAGCAGGATAGACTTGCATACTGGTGCCAATAATCATTAATATATCTGCTGCTTCACAAATAGCTACAGCTTTATCCATCATAGGTACCGCTTCACCAAACCAAACAATATGTGGTCGCATTTGGTGTCCTTTAGCATCTAAATCACCAAGTAGCATATCGGTTTTCCATTCCTGAATATCGGTTTTGTTAAAGATACTTCGCGCTTTTAATAATTCGCCATGTAAATGTATCACGTTAGTACTTCCTGCGCGTTCGTGTAAATCGTCTACATTTTGGGTAATGATAGAAACTTGGTAGTTTTTTTCTAAAGTCGCTAAATCCAAATGTGCTTGGTTAGGATGAACTTCTAAAAGTTGTTTTCTGCGTTGGTTGTAAAAATCTAAAACCAGTTCCGGATTGTTTAAAAATCCTTGTGGTGATGCCACTTCCATTACATCGTGACCTTCCCATAAACCATCGGCATCCCGAAAGGTTTTAATACCGCTTTCGGCACTTATTCCAGCGCCTGTTAATACTACAATGTGTTTCATTTTATAAAATTACTAAATTAGTAGCATTGTGAAGTAGATTCATTTCAAAATTTGCAGAGTTTATCTGATTGTTTTGCAATTTTATTTGAAAAGATTGTCACGTCACTTTGTTCCTCGTAATGACATTTCCTATTTTTGAATTATGACAGACATAAAACTCCTAGAATATTTAGAAACCTATTTAACCGAAAATCGTAGAAACAAGTTTAGTAAAGTGATTAAACAACGTACTAAGCATTTTACAGTGGCAACAGAAGATGTATACCAATTACATAATTCTAGCGCGGTAATGCGTAGTTGTGATGTTTTTGGGATTCAAGAAATGAATATTGTAGAAGAGGTGAATAGCAAAACGATAGATAGAGAAATTGCAATGGGAGCACAGAAATGGGTGGACCTAAATAGATTTCATTCTATTAAAGATTGCATTGCGGCTGTAAAAAAGAATGGTTATCAAATTGTGGCAACCACTCCACATACCGACGATTGTGAGTTGCAGGATTTCGATTTTACGAAGAAGTCTTGTTTTTTCTTCGGAAGAGAAACCGAAGGTTTAAGCCAAGAAGTTATGGATGCAGCAGATAGCTATTTAAAAATACCAATGGTAGGTTTTACAGAGAGTTTAAATATATCTGTAAGTGCTGCAATTGTTTTGCAAGAAGTAACTGCTAAATTAAGACGAAGTGATATTGCTTGGCAACTTACCGAAGAAGAGCAAAATGAAAAACGCTTGGATTGGGTGAAGAAAACGATTAAAAGTTACGACCAGATTGTAGGTCGTTATTATGAAGAGAATGAATAGTGTCATTGCGAGACACGAAGCAATCTGTTTCTAGAATTATTTAGAATTATAAAATAGCTTCGCCTTTTAGGTCAAACTCTCCAACTTTATTCTAATTATACTAACTAAGTAGCTCTCCTCTTATTTTTAAGAGGAGAATGAATTTAAATGCTTTTCGCATTTGAAGAAAGAGGAGTTAATAAAATAGGGTTTGGGGTATAAAAACAGCTTCGCATTTTATGTCAAACTCTCCGGATTTATTTGCAATAAATCCACCTCTCTTTAACTAAAGAGAGGAGCAGGTTCTTTATTCTAATTTTACTAGCTAAGTAGCTCTCCTCTTATTTTAAGAGGAGAATGAATTTAAATGCTTATGCATTTGAAGAAAGAGGAGTTAATAAAATAGGGTTAGAATATAAAAATAGCTTCGCATTTTAGGTCAAACTCTCCGGATTTATTTGCAATAAATCCACCTCTCTTTAGCTAAAGAGAGGAGCAGGTCCTTTATTCTAATTTTACTAACTAAGTAGCTCTCCTCTTATTTTAAGAGGAGAATGAATTTAAATGCTTTTTTGCATTTGAAGAAAGAGGAGTTAATAAAAAGGGTTTGGATGTAAAAATAGCTTCGCATTTTAGGTCAAACTCTCCAACTTTATTGTATTTATACTAACTAAGTAGCTCTCCTCTTAAGTTTAAGAGGAGAATGAATTTTTATTTCCCAAAAAGGAAATGAAAAGAAAGAGGAGTTTGTGAGTATTATAAAAAATGACTTTCAATTTCCATAAAAATAGAAGATAGATTGTCAAATACCATTCTGTTTTCAAACCTAATTACTTTGTAATTTAGGCTTTCTAAATATTTTGTTCTCTCATTATCTTTCTCCATTTGTAAAGCATTATTATGAACTTCTCCATCTAATTCAATGATTAATTTAAGTTCTGCACAATAAAAATCAACAATATAATAACCAATACTATGTTGTTTTGTAAAACGTTTGTTTTTGAATTTTCTAGCTTTTAATTGATTCCATAAATACGCTTCAGCAGGAGTT